>CAIRDU010000482.1 GCA_903877395.1 uncultured Planctomycetaceae bacterium | reverse complement strand
CGACAATTTCGCCCGACACAGGGGCATAGATGTCGCTGACTGCTTTCACGCTCTCGATTTCACCAAACGATTCACCAGCCTTCACTCGCTTGCCAACAGCAGGCAACTGCATGAAGACCAAGTCTGTGAGGGCCTCGACAGCGTAGGCAGAAATGCCGACTGTGGCCACTCCACCAGACTCTGGGCGAATCCACTCGTGGGTTTTAGCGAACTTTAAATCGACTGCCATGGGCTTTGCTCCGGAGTGCGGCACGACGGTATTCGAAACAGTTTTAGCAAAACGCTTTCATTCGCACAGTAACCGCGCGTTATGACCCGGCGTTTTCCTCGTGTAAAAGACCGGGAATGATTTTTCAATGGACGGTTAAGATGCCTTTTTTCGCCGGTAAAAGGGCAGGGAAACAACACGGGCCGCCTGCCGAGAATCCCGCACCTGCACATCCAGAAGGGTGCCAGGCGTCATCGCATCGCGATCCACCATTGCCATCGCCACAGCCCGGCCGAGCGACGGAGCAAAGCTGCCGCTGGTGACCACTCCCACCTGCTGAACAGTCTGCTGGCCCGAGTGCATAAAAATCGCACTCCCCTCCCGAGCGGTGCGTTTGGACTCAAACTCCAACCCAACCCGCACGCGGCCAGAGAGGCCGTCCCGCATTGCTTCAAATGCTTTCGCCCCTGGAAAGCTCCTGCCGTCGAGGTTCATCGCCAACCCCAGACCAATGCCAAATGGATCGGTATCTTCTCGGAGTTCGTGACCGTAGAGCGGCATACCAGCTTCCAGTCGCAGCGTATCGCGAGAGCCCAAGCCGCAAGCCACAAGCCCTCGAAGTTTTCCGGCAGCGTAGATCGCTTCCCACACCTGCGATGCCACCGCTGCTGCGACCACAATTTCCAGTCCGTCTTCGCCGGTATAGCCGGTGCGGCTCACTGCTGCTGGGTGGCCCGCCACGCGAGCGGCAGTTGCGCGGTAGCCTCCGAGCCGCTGAATCCGCTCTGCGTCCTGTGCGGCACACAGACCGCAGACAATCTCGATCGCCAACGGGCCTTGCACGGCCATCATGGCACTTCCCACCGTGCAATCTACGAGTTGCACGCCAGCGGCAGGGAGTTTTTGCGTGAGCCACGCCACCACGCGTTCTCGATTGCTGGCATTCACAACCAGCCCCATCCGTGGGCTGCCGTCAGGGGCATCGGGCTCGCGAGCAACCAGTGCGTCGTCGAGCACGGCCACTTCGAGGCCGGCTTTGCCACCGTCGCTTGTCACGAGCGTGTAGCGAACTTGCCCCACCTCGATATCGGCAACGCGGCGAGTGAGCAGCGATTCAAGCCACACAAGCGAATCAGGGCCATCCACCGTCAACCGGCCCATGTGCGACACATCAAAGAGACCGGCAGCCCGCCTCGTTGCCAGATGCTCTTCAACGATCGAGGCGTACTGCACAGGCATCTTCCAGCCGGCAAAATCAACCATCCGTCCGCCATGTGTTTCATGCCAGTCGCAGAGTGGCGTTGTCAAAAGCTCGCTTGGCACAGGTGAAGGCTCCATCCCTTTGAGAAGTCGAGTCGAGAAATCCAAAACGCAAAAAGCCTGTGAGGCCTCGCCGGAATCATAAACGGAACAGCGGCTTCGAGTCGAATGGCACACGTGCGCACCCCGGCAGTCGCATGTGCAGCGACCCGAGGTCACTTCGGCTGACACCCAGGCCTTCTCAAACAGGGGGACGAATGGTGGACGGGGGAAACAAAACAAGATGGGGGGCGGGCAGATAGAATAAAGACAGCGATGCAGAGCGACGGGACTGGTGGAAATTCGACGAGCATTGAGGTTTTTTGATGCTTCTGCGACAGGCGTGGCCGTCGCGCGTGCAGCGATTCGGACTCCACTTCGGCTAACGTCTCGGGCTTCTAGAACGGGGACGGGTGGAAAGAAAAACTTGCGTTATTCTTTTTTACCGCGAGGGCGATTCCCACGGCCTCGAGATTTTTGTTTTTCAGAAACTCGCTGCGGAGGCGGCGAATGCCCGGACTTTTTCTGCTGCTTGGGCTTTCTCGCAGCCTCATTTCTCGGACGGGCAGCAGCATTCGGGATTGCGCGTCCATTATGCAGGCGAAAGTCGAGCACTCGTCGCTCCAGATCAATGCGTGCTACCACCACGCGAACACGATCGCCAAGCCGAAATGAGTGGCCGGGGCGGAGTCCGCAAAGCGTGTGACTCACTCGTTCAAACCGATAGACATCCTCGGGGAGGGATTCCAGCGAGACGAGTCCTTCTGCCGGAAGTTCCAGCCCTTGTACAAACAGCCCGAATGCTTCCACACCAGTGACAACCGCATCCATTTCTAAACCGATCCGCGTGCTCAAAAAGAGGAGCAACTTGAGCTTCACGAGTTCTCGCTCGGCCGCTTCGGCCCGGCGTTCGAGTAGTGAGCAATGAGCGCCCAGTTCGGGCAGGCCATCTGCCGGTGGTCGACGGCCTGCCGCGAGGCTGTCGAGTGCGCGATGGATGGTGAGATCGGGATAGCGACGGATCGGCGATGTGAAATGGCAATAACACTCGCTTGCCAAAGCAAAATGGCCGTCTTCCTGCGGCCCATACACAGCCCGCGAAAGACTGCGGAGCACGGCATAGTGTACGGCATGTACTTCTGGGCGTCCGCGAGTCAAACCCAGAAGTCGCTGCAATTCAAACCGACTTTCGAGCGTGTCGACCTCAAATCCCAATTCCGAAACAAATTCCGTCAGCTGTCGCAGTTTTCGCAGGTCGGGCGAAGGATGAACCCGACGCAAGAATCCTGCCCCGGCTGCAGCCAGTGTTGTGGCCACAGCCTCGTTGGCCGAAAGCATAAACTCTTCAATAATCTTGTGGCTTTCTGTGTTTTCTACGACATGCGCGCCCTCGACACGACCATCCCTGTCGAGGTCGATTTTCACCTCTGGCATCATCAACTCGAGTGCTCCGCGGGCTGCGCGGCGACTGCGTAGAATCCTCGACAAATCTCGCATGCGGCCCAATAGCCCCCGCACTTCGGGAACCATCTCTACACTGCACGTCTCCGGATCGGCCAGAAAAACATCGACTTCCTCGTACGAAAAACGCCTCACGCTTTGAATCGCCGATCGCTCCACGTGCGTGTGCACGGGAATGCCCTCCGAGGAAAATTCGATCCAGCAGGTGCGGGCATACCGCACGCGCCCGGGTTGCAAACTCGAAAGATTATTTGACACGATCTCCGGCAACATCGGAATGACGCGATCGGGCAAATACACGCTCGTGCCCCGGGCCAAAGCCTCCTGATCCAGCGGCGAACCGACGGGCACAAAATGCGACACATCGGCGATGTGAACGCCCAGCAGCCAGTGATCGCGTTCGATGCGTTCAAGCGAAATCGCGTCATCAAAGTCGCGGGCATCGATGGGGTCAATTGTGATAATCACTCGGCCAGTGAGATCCTCGCGATCGGCAGGAACCTGTTCCTGAAACAGTTCCGCCTGCCGTCGGGCATCAGCCAGCACCGCCTCCGAAAAAGGACCGGGCAGACCAAATTCATGAATGATCGTGAGCGTGTCGACCCCGGGATCGCTCCTGTTGCCGAGCACCTCCACGACAACCCCCTCGCCATCCCGCAGGTGCGTCGGAAATCGCACCACCTCAACCACCACTTTGTCGTGCTCTCGAACGCCCTTGGCTCCTGGATCGCCCACGGCCACAGGACGAGCAAAATTAGTTCCGTCGATCTGCACCCAGCCTGTCTGAGCCGCTATAAAAAAGCTGCCTACGAATCGGGTGGTGCGTCGGGTGAGGACCTCCACAATCTCGCCCGAACGGCCCGGACGCCGCACATCCAGCGACCGAGACAGCCTCACTCGCACAGTGTCGCCGTTGGCAGCGTCAAGCGTTGCCGGGGCCGCGATCCGCATGTCGGCCGAGCGGTCGCCAGCAGGAGCCTCGAGGGGATGGACGAAACCATACCCACCGGCGGCGCGG
>CAIRDU010000481.1 GCA_903877395.1 uncultured Planctomycetaceae bacterium | reverse complement strand
GCGGTGGAGTCTGTGTGTTGTCAGCGGCGGGAATGAGTGCGACTGGCGTGGCTGATGATGGCGTGGCTGATGATGGCGTGGCTAGAACTGGCGTGGCTAGAACTGGCGTGGGCTGCATCAGATCGGCTAAGGCGAGCACAAGTTTTTCGGCGTTGACAGGCCACAGGCTTTCGGGCGAGAGGGCGTCTTGGGCCCGTGCAATCGTGGAAAGAAAATCAATGCCTGCCAAGAGCACATCGGCGTGTTCTTGTCGCACGTGAAAGGTGCCCTTGCCGGCGGCAACAAAGCAATCTTCCATGGCATGCGCCACCCGCACGGCAGGATCCAGCCCGATGATGCGTGCGGCTCCCTTGAGCGAATGCGCAGCCCGCATCATAGATTCGATCGTGGCTGGCGAACGTTCCAGCTCTTCGACGGCAAGAACTCCGGCCGAGAGGATCGCCGTCTGGCTTTCCGCCTCGAGCCGAAACAGTTCCAGCATCGAAAATCCACTCAGATCCTGCGCCACGTTTCACTCCTTGGACAGCACTCACGGGCCTTGGGCTGATCGCCGGGCCGGCGGTGCGTCAACTCGAAACCAGATCTCGCAGGCCGTCAAACACCCGTGATTCGTCCAACAGCCCAACCGTTTTTTCCTGCCAATCAAAAAGCGTCTGGCAAAACCTCGCACCTGATTGACTGAGAGTCGATGGCACAGTTCGCATGCTCGACCGCACCACTCGCTGCACGCCAGCCACCTGATCGACACCAAACACCCAGCGTTCAGCCCCCTGCGAGCCGCAGCGTTCCACGACGAGTAGTCGAGCGGTTGGACGTGCATCGATATCGCTTTCATCTGGGGCGAGTAGCGCATGCGATGCGATAACGGGCTTGCTGTCCAGCCCGAGGAGCCCGTGCAGCGACACGCACAGTTGCAATTGACCGCGGATGTTGACGAACCCTTCCAGCACGCTGCTGGTGCGGTGCGGCACGCGATGAAGGCATCGTAGTGGGGTTACCTCGACGAGCGAGGCAGTGGGCAGCGAGAGCCATTCTCGTCCGAGGCGAAACACCAGCACGCTGGTGGCATCGGGGTCGGCAACAATTTCAGGTGCCTCCAGAATGCGGCTCCATGATTCGAGATAGCCTTCGGGAGCACTCCGATCAAAAAATGTCTGCGCTGCTGCAGCCAGAACGGGGCAGTTGCGGCAGTGGATGAATGTTTTGAGCTCCGGACAACTGCGATCGCCGGTCACGCCAACTCGCCGCCAACACTCCTCCATCGGTGCTTGAACCGATGCGTCCACGATGTGCAGGGCCGACGACGCCCGTGCGCCGGTTGCTGTGGTCGGCAGCCCTCCGCTGAGAGGGAACACATTGGGTAGGTCTGGGGTCATGAGGGTGCCTTTCGGGAGAGCACTCGTGCCGATGACTGCCGATATTTTTCGGCCATTGGGGCATCGCCGCGCTGTGCAGCCAAAAGTGCCAGCGATAAGAGCGCCTCCTCGTGGGAGGCCTCGAGGTAGAGCGTCTTATGGAAGCAGCCCTCGGCCCGATCCAGATCACCGGCCGACTGGTGGAGCATTCCCATGAAAAAAAAGAGTTCGGCTGCTGGCCCGAGGCGTCGCTGATGAGCTTCGCAGAGACTTAATGCTTCACTGTGCCGCCGGGCGTTGGCCAGATCGCCGGCTTGACTCAGCACTTCATCCAGCGAAGGAACGCCCGGCTCCACACCCGCTGACGGAACCGGCGCAGCAAGAGCCACTCGCGCGGCCGGCGTAGCAGCAGGCCTGGCATGCCTGGCATGCGAGGCAGGATCCTGCCTCGCAACTGCTGTTGGCACGCCGCGACGCAACGCAAACACAGACCCGCTCCCGGCGGCTATCCAGTTGCCCTTCATGATCGGCGGTTCGGCGGCCCCCAGCACGAGCAGGCCGTCGGGCTTGAGGAGTCTCTGAATCGCATCCTCCATGAGGGCTCTGGCCGCCGGTGTAAGGTAAATCAGAAGGTTACGGCAGAAAAGAATATCGTAGGGAGCCCGCCCGGCAGAGAGACTCTCGGCCACAAACGACTCCTCAAGCAGATTGCCCCAGGCAAAATGCACGCATGACCGCACGGATTCGTCCAGCACCATGCCGCCGCCCAGTCGACGAAACCAGCGGTCGCGAAACGACGCATCGGCGTTCCGAAAAGCGTTGGCAGAGTAGCGAGCCTGCCGGGCACGTTCCAGCGACACCCGGCTGATGTCCACAGCATCGATGAGAAAGTGTTCGGGTGCGAGGCCGGCTCCAAGCAGGGCCATGGCAGCAGAATAGGGTTCTTCGCCAGACGCGCACGGGGCACTCAAAATACGCACAGGCCCACGGGAAGGGAGCCCCGCCAGCGTCGCGGCAAAGCTTCGCACATACTCAAACACTTGGCTGTCGCGGAAGAACCAACTTTCGGCTACAACCACTTCCTCAACGAGGGAGTCTCGCTCGTCCTCGTCTCTGGCCACCAGTGCTGCATACTCAGAGTCGCTTTCCACGCTGCTCGCTGCCATGCGGGTGGCCACGGCCCGCTGGATCGCAGCGGTACCGATCGTGCCAGGGTCCAGTCCGATCCAGCGGCAGAGCAGGTCTTGGGCGGTGGGCATACCGAGCGACTGTACAGGGTGTCTCTTTTTCACTGGGAGTCTCCCCCCATGGCGACAGGCTCAGCCAGAGGAATGGGAAAGAGGCCGTCCAGCAGAGCGGGCGGCAGCAGACGGCCGACAATAATCAACTGCACAGTGCGTCCATTCAGACGCAGAAGGGTGCCTAGGAACGGGGCGTGCTCGAGTTCCATTGCTGGCAGCGAGGTGTCGGCATCCTCAGCCGAACAGATTGAAATGACATTTTCAGCGACGAGGCCTAGCCGCACCGGAACTTTGGACGCGTCGGTGGGACGGATAAATTCGACAACGATCACTCGCGTGCTCAATCGCTCTTCGACCGCGCGGCTGGCAAGCCTTTGACCAAGGTCGATCAGCGGCACGAGGTGGCCGCGGTAGGTGAAGATGCCCCGAACATAATCGGGCATCAGGGGCAACGGTCTGGCCGGCACGAGCGGCAATACCTCGATCACAGATCGCGATAGAATCGCATAGGGCTGGGCGGCGATTGTGAAGGTGAGCAGTTGCATGGGCGAGTGAAGCGGTGCCGTGTCGAACTGTGGCTCTACACCATGCAGAGCTTTCGAATCAGGTAGTGAACCGCGAGACTTCCTCCTTCAAATCGCCGACGGCACCCCGTAGGTGGATCGTCGCGCTGTTGAAATCATTGAGCGATGCTGCCGTGCGAGATGCCCCTTCCGCGAGGCGAACCATCGCCTCGCGAATCTGCTCTGCGCCTTGCGATTGCGCCCGCATGCCCTCGGTGACTTGGCCAAAGCGGCCAGAGATGCCTTGGACCGCAGATATAATATCGCCGAGTTTTCCTGAGATGTCGCCGATTTCTCGCACGCCACCCCGCACCTGCTCGGAAAACTTGTCCATCTCCATCACCCCAGCCGAAACGCTGTACTGCATCTCTTTGACCATCCGCTCGATGTCCAGCGATGCCACGGCCGTCTGGTCTGCGAGGCGGCGGATTTCGCGGGCCACGACGAGAAAGCCAAGGCCGTATTCTCCGGCTTTTTCCGCCTCGATCGCCGCGTTAATGGAGAGAAGGTTTGTCTGGTCGGCCACCTTGGTAATCGTGGTTACAGCCAGATTGATGTTGGCTGCCCGCTCACTAATGGTTGCCAGTTTCGCGCCAAACGATGAGGTGCTCTCTGCGAGTTGCCGCATCGTGCCGTCCATGCCCGCTAGGTTGACTCGTCCCTCCGCTGCCATTACGCCAGTTCGGAAAGCGACGTCATTGACTTCTGTCATCGTGCGAACCAGTTCTTGGCTGGTCACGGATATCTCCTTGACGGCCGCTACCGCCTCGCTGGTGGACGCGCCGTAATCGGCAATCACCTGCTGCTGTTCGCTGCTGGTGGCCTGGATGGCGGTGGCCGTTGAAATGAGTGCCACAGACGACTTCTGAATCCGGCCGATCAGTCCGCGGAGGTCGTTCGTCATCGTTTGGATGGCATCTAAGAGAGCGCCGGTTTCGTCGTCGGAAGTGATGCCCACGTTGGCACGCAGATCCCCCCCCGCCACCTGTCTCGCGACGGCCACAGCAGTACGGATTGGATTGGAAATGGTGCGTGCCACAATCAGGGCCGCCAGCGTGACGCCCAGAATCGTCGCCAGCGAAAGCCCGATGATGGCGGCCCGTTGAAAGTTGACGAGAGCAAAAGCCTCGCTGGCATCTTGCTTGACGTTCATTCCCCAGCGAAAGCTTGGAAGATAGCACCATGCGCTGACGACTTCTGTGCCGCGGTAATCTCGTACGATGCCGTAGCCACGGTCTCCGCTGGCCGCTCGCTGTGTGGCTGACCCCTTGTCGTTGCTGAGGGGAATGTGGAGCCGAAAGGCTGCGTCGGGGGAGTGCCTCAGCGGTGTTGTGACGAGCACGTTCTCGCTGTGACGTTCGCCGGTCACGATTTCTCCGGTATCGCCGAGTCCACTGAAGTCCGAGAGTACCTGCCATATCCGCTGGGGCCCCAGTCCCATCGCCAGCACGCCGATGACCCGGCCTTCGGCAAAAATGGGGCTGGTCACAAACGCCAGCGGTTGCTTCGCGGCACCGTACGTTTGAAATCCGGAGAGTTCCGATTGCAGCAGTGTGCGCGAACGGTCGAATCCGGCAGTCAGTTCCGAAGAGGCTAGGCTTCCGGAAAGGATCGAAGAGCCAACGGGAAACGACTCGTCGAGTGCGAAGAGAATCAGGCCGGAGTTGTCGATTAAGAGAAGTTGCGAGTAGTCGAACGACTTGGCGACATACCCCAGGTAGGGCTCGTATTCGAGCGAGGCCCACGAGAGCTTTTCACTCCGCTTGGCTGGCGTGAGATCCTCGATGTCATCGATGGCTGCGTGCAGTTGCTCCATCGCACCGATCACCGATGGGCCGCGGGCCAGCGCCGTTCCATCTCGTACTCGCTCCATTGCATAGGATTCCAGTTCGCCGGCCTTTGAGGCGGCAATCTGGAGCAGATTATTTCGCACTGAATTTTCTAAGGCGCGTGTGGCAATGCGAGCTGTAATGGCAGTTAAAATCGCGCACGGAATCAGGGCAATCACAAGAAACCAAAAGAGCAGCCGGCCGGCGATGGATCGCTGCATGGTGTGCGGTTCGGCGGTTGCGTGTAAAAGCTGAGTCATCGGACCGCCCGTGTCTGTTTGGTGGGCGAGGAGGTTGGACCGATTGGAGCCGACCATTTGTCGCCCCAACTGTGATACAGATCCGCCACAAATTTTTCCCACGATTCGCGCGAGCGAGAGATGGGAAATGGCACAGGCCGTACCGCGGTGCGACTGGTCCACACAATGTCAAACTGGCCGTCGGGGCGGATGCGACCAATGGAGGCAGGCCGCCACGTGTGCTGCGTTTCCGGATCGATGGCGATGATGCCTTCGGGGGCGTTTAAGCTCTGATGGCGTAGGGCGTTGCGAACCTGGTGCACGTTTGTGGTGCCCGATTCCCGCACCGCCTGTGCCCAGAGTCGCACGCTATTATATGCGGTGTCTATCACATCGGATGTCGTGCGATCGTTGCCGTAACGGGCTTTGAAGGCTCGGACGAATGTCTGGTTTTCGGGGCGGTCGATGGTTTGGAAATAGTTCCAAGCTGCATAGTTGCCTGCGATGTCGCCTCGTGACAACGTGCGTAGTTCGTCCTCGCCGATGGCAAACGAAAGCACTGGTGTTTGCTCAGGAAGGACTCCCGCCTCCCGGAGTTGCTGCGCAAAGACGATGGCGGAATCGCCCACAACCGCGCTGAGTACGACGTCCGGTTTGGCTGCCACGATCGCACGCACGGCAGCATCGACATCGGTGCTGCCAAACGGAATATAGACCTCCCCGACTTTCTCAACGCCCAAGCCTTTGAGCTGATCGTCAATGATGGCGTTGACGCAATGCGGCCAGATATAGTCAGAGCCAACCAGAAAAAACTTTCGGGCAGAGAGCGTGTCGTGGCACCATTGTACGGCGGGGGTAATCTGCTGATTGGGTGCGGCGCCGGTGTAGACGATATTTGGAGACTGCTCCAAGCCTTCGTAGGCCATCGGATAAACGAGAAGATGATCGTTGGCCTCCACGACTGGCTTCACGCTTTTTCGGCTGGCGCTGGTCCAGCAGCCAAACGTCACGCACACGTGATCGTCCCTGATCAGGCGATCAGCCTGCCTAGCAAACGTCGTTGCGTCAGACGCCCCATCAGCGATGATCCATTGCACAGGTCTGCCCAGAAGCCCGCCGCTCTGATTGATCTCTTCAATTGCCAGGACCTCGGCATCGATCATGGATTTTTCGCTGACGGCCATCGCGCCTGTTTGCGAATGGAGCAGGCCTACCATGATCGGACTGCGATCGACGAGCAAGCGATCCACTCCAAGCCAGATGAGTCCCGCCGCAGTGACCAGTCCGAGGGCAAGCAGTCGGTTGCGCCAGCGGCGCTTCGTGGCCCCGCGAGCAGCGTCGAGGCCAGTTGCCGCAGAGGCATCGGTTGGAATCGAGCGAATAAGCGGTTGAGCGTGCATAGAAGTCAGAGCAAAGCGAAAATGCCAGCGTGGAGAAATAACGAGTTCCCGATGCGCGGCCTTG
>CAIRDU010000480.1 GCA_903877395.1 uncultured Planctomycetaceae bacterium | reverse complement strand
TTCACAATCACTGCAGCGGGCCGAAGGCTTTTGTAGGCCTCGATAAAGTCGTTGGCCGATGACGCAGTTTGGTAATGGAGCCGAACGCCAGCAATGGCGCGAAGCTGCGTGGCGATATTGAGCCCGTACTGATGCACGCCACACTGTGCCGCAGGATGATTCACGAAGAGAACATCTAGGCCGCTGCCATGGAGTGGTGTTTCAATAGTGTCGGGAGCCGCCGGCTGTTGGCTGCTTGAGGCTCCGAATATTCTTTTCCGAATCCGTGCACGTATTTTATTCGTACCCCGTACGACTTCTCGCATGAACTTCGACTGTTTGATCCCTCGGCTAACCATGCCGGCGAGCCCGCTTTGGGGAAAGCAGATGACAGACGGCGATCGCAACGAAGTGCGATGGACTTGCATGCTCTCGAGCACCGCTCGTTCTAGATGTTTGCGAAACGCATCGGGGTTCCAGTCTTGCTGAATCTTTCGAACCGCCTGGCCACCCAAGGCAATAGCCTGCCGGAGCGTCCAATCGGGATACGCGGGCATGTATGTGTGAATGTGCCGAAACGTTTGATTGTCGCTCACCAGCAGCGGCCGGCCGGAGGCAATCGCTTGATCGGTAGTGGCAGATAAACCCGGCTGCATCCGATCGTAGAGAAACACGTTGATTGTATTCTGACCGCACCAGGCAACGATCTCCTCTTGGGTGCGGTACGCGTGCGTTGCCTCGATCGTCACGCCTGCTTTGGCCACTTTCCGCATCAAATGCAACAAATACTCAACATATGGCATGTTGTGCATGCGGCGCATCGCCGTGTCGGCAAAGTCGGCCTGTGGAATATGAACACGTATCGTGGCGCGATCAAACTCCCGGTTCACGGCATCTACCACACGTTCAAAGCCTTTTCCAGGGGTCCCAAATCCAAACGTGCCAATCGTTGGCTCATCTGTCTCGGCTAGGTCTGCGAGGGAGTGTGTCGATACCCGTAACGGCCGTGGCAAGCCATAGAGCCGGCCTGGGATTTCTCTGACGGTAGGATCGATCGCCAGGTGGAAATCAAACACGTCGGGCGGGCACATCTGAAAACAGGAATCGGGCAGCGTCTCCAAAATAATCGTTCCCTTGGGGCACTCGATGCCGCGCACGGCTTGCATGTCAAGCCATGGCATGGTGCCAGGGTGGTAATTGAAGAGAACGCAATCGTATGCAGTTGTATCGAACTGATACTTTTTGTGCAGATCCGCATAGACCCAGTCAAACTGGCTTGAGTCGCGAATGGCGCTAAAAATCATCTTGCCGGATTCATGAATGCTGCACTGCGCCTGCGGCGAATTGAGAAACAGCGCACGGTATTGAGCCATTTTACTTCCTCCTGAAACCTAGTCTCGTGGCTTCTGCAACCCGCATCGACCAGTGAACAAACGGCTGACTGATGCGGTTGCTAACATCCATCAGTTCTGATGATTCGGCCTGAGTGTGATAGCTGGCAACTGACTGGCGGCAAGGGATTGCAGCGAGTGGTTATCCACGCTGACGAGCGAACGCGTGTTCCCAAGCATCATTTTTCCTAAACCTGCCCTTGGCAAGCGGTGCCTGATATTCGGAAAAAGAACATGCGGGGAGAGC
>CAIRDU010000479.1 GCA_903877395.1 uncultured Planctomycetaceae bacterium | reverse complement strand
CGTTGGACCCATGGTGCAAACGATGTAGAGATGGGCGATGGGTTGTTGGTATATTCTTTCATTCAATTCATTAGAGCAAAGACCTGTGTATGTATTGGTTCAGGAGGCGGCTTCATACCTCGCATTATGACTCAATCTCGTAGGGATATGGGCTATCGACTGAAATTTCGGTTGTGCTGCTGTGTATCTACTTTGTGAATGTTCTTGTCACGCTTTACACCCACCAAACGATCGTTGATCAACATCCTCATAGCGAGATCGAGGAAGCGATTGTAGAGCCTCAGCCTGGCTGGCCCATGCACACAAGCGTGGCTGTACTAACGATTTCCGCAGTGCTCTTAGGGTTCGTGAGCGAGTCGCTATCAAATTCTCTTTCGCCCACAGCCGCGCAGTTGGGCCTGTCAAACACATTTAGCGGCATCGTGCTTTTGGGCGGCGTCGGGGGAATCGGCGAGGTGCTGGCGGCCCTGCGTTTTGCAAGAGCCGGCAAGCCATCGCTGGTGCTAAGTTCCACCGTTGGTTCGACGATTCAACTCGTGTTGATGGTGGCTCCGCTCCTGGTATTCGCCGGATTGCTGCTCGGCCAGCCCATGGATCTCTGCTTTACGAGCTTTGAGGTCGTGGCCATCGTGCTGGCCGTCGTGATCACAAAAGAATTGATCGAGGATGGCGAGTCGAGTTGGTTTGAAGGCGTTCTCCTGCTCGGCATGTATGTTATTTTGGCGGTTGGATTTTTTCACCTGCCCGACAGCGCCGCTGATAGCGAGCAGGCCCCGAGCATGAAGCAAACGATGAGTCTGCAGTCGATTCCCTGACCTGGCCGTCTGCAAGGGAGCTGCCGCTGAAACACTTTGACGCAATCGTTGTGGGCACGGGAGGAATTGGCAGCGCGGCTCTCTACCATCTGGCCTCTCGCGGCGCGCGCGTGCTTGGACTCGACCGTTTTCCCGTGGCTCACGATCGCGGCAGTTCACACGGCCACACGCGGCTCATCCGCCGGGCCTACTTCGAGCACCCACACTACGTGCCGCTGCTTGTGCGAGCGTACCAACTGTGGCGTGAGCTTGAGCTCGCAGTCGACCGATCCTTGCTTGTCGAAACCGGGCTCCTCATGGCTGGGCCGGCGACTGGCGATGTGCTTTCTGGCGCCATGCGATCCGCGGCACTTCACTCGCTGCCTATCGAGCCACTCTCGGCCAGCGAGGCGGTCACTCGCTGGCCTGGACTCCAGTTGCCCGAGGCATGGTCGGCGGTCTATGAGGCCTGCGGTGGCTATCTGCTTGTTGAAGAGTGCGTACGATCGCATGCGTTGGCGGCCCAGCGTGCAGGCGCGATTTTGGAACATGGCGTGAGCGTGCGAGGCTGGCACTCGCCGAAGGGCAGCCACAGCGTGATCGTCACGACCGATCGCAACACCTACGCAGCCGATCAACTCATACTCGCCCCAGGCGCCTGGGCATCCGACCTCCTGCAACTGCCAAATGTATCCCTCCAGGTGCTCCGCAAGTCGCTCTTTTGGTACGAGCCACAGCCCGCCTCGCACACGGCGTACGACGCAGGCCATTTTCCGTGCTTCGCATTTGATTCACCCAACGGTTTCTTCTACGGCTTTCCTCGCATTGACGCTCGCGGTGTAAAGATCGCTGAACACACTGGCGGGCGTCCGCTGGACGACCCGCTCGAGATTGATCGCGGCATCGATGCAGCCGAGCAGGGCCGCGTGGCACGGGTGCTCACCGAGCATCTGCCGGGCATAAGCGACCACTGTACGGCCCACGATGCGTGTCTCTATACGATGTCGGCCGACAAGCACTTCGTCGTCGGACGGCACCCAGACCATGCACGCGTCTGCTGTGCCGCTGGGTTCTCGGGGCACGGG
>CAIRDU010000478.1 GCA_903877395.1 uncultured Planctomycetaceae bacterium | reverse complement strand
GTGAATGCCGCTCGATCCAAATCGAAGCTCGACTCGCGGATCGAAGTGCTCGACGCTCGGGGCCGTCCAGTCGAGCGTGTCGTACTCCAAGCCACGCGAGACTCGTGGTTCACATTCCGAGGGAAGAGCTCTGATGAGGCAGATGATTTTCGGCTTCACAATTGGATGGAGATGGAGCTCAACGAATATCTCTATGCCAACGGCGAAGTGGTGCGACTGTGGCTCTATCCGAGGGGCCCCGATTCGGGATTTAAGGTCTATCCTGGCTCGGGCAAGCGGCAGTCGTACTTTGGCACCTCTGGGCTGACCCATGCGCTCGGCGAGCCGGCGTGGATCGTCCAGCCGTTGCCTCCGGGGAGTGAGCCTGCGGCCAATGGCCTGCCGGTATTTCGTCTCTTCTATGAAAACGACGACGAGTCTACGCAGCGTCTCGGAGCCGATTCGCAGCTGCTCTTCACTGCTCCGGCCGATGGAGAGTATCTGGTGCGGCTCTGCGATGTGCGAGGCTTTGGCTCAGACTCTCAGCCAGATGACTATCGCTACACGCTTGCGATCCGCCCACCGCAGCCTTCGTTTGAGGTGACGATTGTGGGCAAGGATCCGAAGGTCAGCCCTGGCAGCGGGCGAGAAATTATTTTCAATGCCGTCCGTCACGAGGGTTTTGAAGGGCCGATCGGCATTGCGGTGGAAGGTCTGCCAGCGGGATTCACGGTGCCGGGTCCGATTGAAATTGAAGCCGGTCAAGAGCAGGCGATCGCGGTGCTCATGGCCTCGCAGGATGCGATAGCCCCAGATGAAGCAGCGGACATGGCAGTGCGTGTGATGGCCACTGCAGAAATCGCTGCCTTCCAGACAGAGTCAAAAGCGGGCGAAGAGCCTGTGCGTAAGACGGTGCAGAATCTGGGCACGTTGGGAGACATTGCACTGGCCGACAAGCCGAAGCTGACAGTCGAGATTCTGTCTGGGGAGTCGCCCGTGTTTTTGATCCGGCCGGGGCAGACGATTCCCGCGAAGGTGAGGGCCACTCGCCACGATTTTACAGGCCGCATTGAATTGGGGGGCGATGGCTGCGGCCGCAATCTGCCCCATGGGCTCTTTGTGGACAACATCGGGCTCAACGGTCTGATGATCGTTGAGGGGCAAACCGAGCGAGAGTTTGTCATCACAGCCGCACCGACAGCCCAGCCGGGCCGACGTCTCTTCCACCTGCGGGCCACGAACGATGGCGGCCAAGCATCCGTGCCTGTGGCAATCGAGGTCCTCAAATAAAAAAGCATCAGGGCTCTTTGATGCATACCATGCCCAGGGCCGCTCCCTTCCCGATGGACGGTCTACGGTACCTGAGTGCCTCCGAAGGGATCGCGGCAACGGTAGCGTCAACGCTCTGCTCCGGCGAACGCGTCCGTTCCTGCCTGCCTTTTTTGCTCACTTGCCCAAAAGTGCAAGGAGGTCGCGGAGATCATCATCGGTCAGGTCTTGCTCGAGGCCTTGCGGCATAATCGATGTGGTCAGTGGCAGCCGGCTTTCGATGGCGTC
>CAIRDU010000477.1 GCA_903877395.1 uncultured Planctomycetaceae bacterium | reverse complement strand
CTGTTCCAGTTGCGCCGCTTGGTCGAACGACTCGTGCAGGACAAGATCTGCCGGATCTCGCATGGCCGGTGGCCCGACAGCGGGACCGACGGTGGCGAAGAACTTCGTCCGCTGATCGGGGCACGCGTCGCGAATGCCTTTGGATATTCGCACCTCATCAAGAGCCCCTACAAAACCGGCTCCGCCAGCGGGGTCGTTGCCTACGAACACTTGACCGTTGGAGCGGCGAAGTTCCTTTGTGATTGCGGCGGCTATCGCGGGATCGTCGAACGTTGAATCCAGCGTGCCATTGAGAGAGAGGATGATTTGGCTGCCAAGCATTTTCCCCACGTGCGAAAAGCGGCCTGCCACTCCCCTCGGGGGCGTTAGGGTCATCGCGATGTGCGTCCACTGGCCGGCTGGTGCCACACCGCGACTCATCCCTGAAGCAGCCGTGCCAACGCGAGCGTAGAGATGCCCGTCGGCCCGCCGACGCAGTTCAAAGCTCATCCCCTGCTGCTTCTGATTCGTGCCATGAAAGATGATCTGCTCGGATGCTTGTTTTGATGCAGCATCCGGTTTGATCCAAGCATCAATCGTAAAGGCGGCCCCTGACATGATGGCTGGGTAGGGAGGCAAACGGAACGCAGATTGGCCACCAACGAGCCGAATCGCCCCATCAAATCGGCCATCTGAAACAAAGTGTGCGCCACCAACTCGCATTCCCGCTCGCGGCTCTTGGCTGGCATCCAAAACGACGTCTTTCGACGCCACTCCTGCTGCTCCTTCAGACGCCGGTGATCGGACTGGCTTGCCGGCATCGTCTACGCCAGCCCCTTCCAGCGAGAGCGTGGCTGGCGGCGGCTTCTGTGTATCCACCTGCTCGTTGGCAATCGCACGGATATCAACTTCCAAGGATTCCAACGTCCGCTTCGAGACAGTCGACTCATGCTCATCGCAGTGAAAGAGGCCGAGCGTTTCGAGTGTTGCCACATACGGCACCCAACACCGATCCAGCGGCGGTTGTGGGTCTTCGTAGCGTGCCCATGCAGGAGCGGCCATGCAGCACAGCAATGCGATCGCGATCGACGAGCTCAGCGCGGTACGCAACGCGCGATGCCTCGTTGCAAGTCTGGGTAGGCCAATCTGGGCGACCTCGCCGCGCTGCCGAAGTAGAAGTAATTTCATTGTGGATTGTTTTGCGTTGATACGATAGCTTGTCCCAACTCATCTGAGAGCCAGAACAGACTCAAGAACACAGATTTCTCTCTGGTGTTTGGTTGTCAGGATCGAGGCATCCCATTCTAGCCTTCTTCCAGAAGGGCGCTGGCTCGAGCCCCGAGCTTGCATCACGGGGAGACGTGGAGAGATTGAGTTGCATGTTGGAGCCGTCGTAATAGCCGAAAACGGAGTCACTGGCCGTAGAGTTGTCGCTGTCGCTGGTAGATGGGGAGATATTGGCGATCCAACGACAGCATGAGTATAGCCAGCGCCGTGGGATAGGCAGGCCCGGCCAACCGGCTTTGCGGGGCGTTGTCGGGCGGGAACGGCCAGTGACCGTCGCCTGATTGGTGTGTTACCAGAACCTCTTCGATTGCCGAGCGGTGTTGCTCCCATGTCTGGCCACCCACCTGAAACATTCCTTGCGCGAGATAGAACGATGCCAGAAAATAAAACTGCCCGTATTGCTCGCCACCCCACGACGGCGGAAACGAGTCGAGATACTTGAGCGTTGCAGCCGTCTGGGTGTCGAGAGGCTTGTCCAAGATCGCCCGGATGCAGAGCGCCACGCCTGTCACGGATGGCTCTGGCTCGCGACTGATGCCGGGTCGGTACACATAGCCTCCCCTGCCCTGTTCCAGCGGCAGGTAGGCTGTGCGGATAAAAGCGAGCGCATCGGATATTCCTTCCTCTTTAACGTCGAATCCACACTGCCGGCCTGCATGGAGCGCAAGCAACTGCCACGATGTGACCGACAAGTCGCTCTCGTTGCTCGTGGGCGTGTACCGCCATCCGCCCCGCTCGGCCGGAGTGCGACGGATAGTCTGCGCCTGCTCGATCACGGCCAAGCCCCGCTGGCACCATCTGGCCAGCTCAGCTTCCATCGTGGGATCGCCCGTCATGCCGATGCAACCAAGCACATATTGCATCGCGATTGCGTGGATGTACATGCCAGAGGGATCGCCCTGTCCGATATAGCCATCGGGTGCCATCCGGGGCAGAATGTATCGGAGCGTTCGCATCACTTCGGCGGCATACGGACCCTCCGAAGGCGTGCTGCCATTGGCCAGAAATGCGAGGCCCACGAGCGCTGCTGTGGCCGGCCGATACGCGGGCTGTGGGCAATCCCAGCTGCCAGCGTTCGGCCCATCGGCCACCTGTATCGCCGCGAGACGCCGTAGCCCAGCATCCACCGCGCGCCCCGCAGCCGCAGGCTCTGCGCATGCGGAGTGAAAGCAGCATGCTGCCATGCAGATGCCAGCCAGACCTACTCCACACCGATGCGTGAGCGCGGTCGCGTCGAACATTCGTATGACCTCCGAAGAGTTGAGGAGTGAGACCTAAGGAGCCGAAACGTTAGTAGCGCAGCAGATCGCCAACACTGTCAAGATATTCGAGCGTTGCTTTCTGGTAGACACCTTGAGATGGATTGGCCCGCAGCGACTTGCGGGCCGAGTCGATTTCGCGACGCAACCAGCCCACGAGCGGATCGCCCTTCGTCTCTCGCTGCAAAGGCCGCTGCCCGCCGCGAGCCGCACCGCCGAGTTCCGACAGGCCCAGCCGCAGGGCAAACGCGGCCCACGCATCAGCAGACTCAACCGCTGTGCCAGCCGCAGCCTTGGCCAGCACACCAGCCATCCCGGCGCGCCGGGCCAAGAGCCAGTCGTCGATGACAAGCCGTCGCCCGAAAAGAGCCTGCCGCCGCGAGGCATCGTTCCAGATTTGATCGGGGCCACCTTCGAAGCCGCCCGGATCGGCATCCGCCCGCTCGGCCACGGCTGTCGCCCGCCGCTCCAGTACAGCCACTGCGGAGCGAACCTCGCCAAGGGCCAGCCGCCTGGCCCGTATGGCCGCGTCATCCCATGCCGAAACCCGCTCCATCGCTGCGAGCTGTGTCTGCATCTCGTGGACCACGGGCTCAAGATCGGTCACACCTGCGGCCACTGCTGCGAACGCTTTGAAGCACGAGGCCGACTCGTCGCGATGCCGCTTCCATTCCTCGGCCCCCGCAGAATCTGCTAGGCTGGCCTCTGCCGCATCCAATGCGACGGCCCCGGCGCGCAGGCCGGCCAGCCCATCGGCCAATACAAGCAACCTTGCCTCTGGCCACGCATCGTTGAGCCGCTGCAGGCCGTTGGGTCGACCCCGGGCGGCATCCCACAGGAGTCGCGACTGGGCCGCGGCGATTTGAAATGGATCGCGACTGATCGCTTCAGTCACTGCCAGATCGCCGGTATCCAACTGCGAGAGGAGCTTTCCAATGGCCCCCTTGAGCCCGACCAGTGACCGTTGCCACGCATTGGGAGCGGCATCGGTTTCGGTAGCTGCCAGGATCGCGTTGTGTCGATAACGCAACAATGAATCCCGCAGACGCACGAGCAAGACGTCGTCGGCAGTCTCGCCATCTTGCACCAGGTGCACCACGCGGCCGCGGGTTGCGATGCCCATGATCGCGAGGTCGGCTGCGCGCTCAAACGCCGACACCGCCGCCGTTCTGGCTACCGGATCAGTCAGCGACGCAGTCACCGTGCGCTCGATCGCAGCGAGAATTGCGTCGGCCACATTTCGCGGCTCTTGAAGTTGTTCAAGCGGGGGGGCGGCCGCCCCAATCGCCTCCACTGCAGCGAGAAACGCAGACGCTGGCTTCTGCGGCAGCCGCTGAGCCAGCAATGCAGAGAGCATCGACCACTCATCATCAGCCACGTCGCTATGAGCGACGAGCGGATCGCGTGGTGCAAGCGCCTTCGCATGCTGGAGCGACTCTGCTTGTTGGAGCACCTTCGCTTGCTGGAGCGCCTTCGCTTCCGACTCCCAAGCCAGCCACTCCCACCAGCCCCGCTCAACGGCAGCCTGCGCCGCAGGCACCTGCGGTTGGTTGGGCGCGACGGCATGTGCCAAGGCATCGATCGCCTCGGATCCCGGCGAGAATGGATCCAGTTCGAGAACGTGCAACCGGCGGCGAAACCACTCGCGGGCTGCCAGCGTATCGGCGGCCCGTAGCTGGGCCAGCGTGGCCGTGAGATCCTTCTGGATCGCGGCTTGGGATTGGGTTTCGATCTGTCGGAGCGGTTGAATGGCCGGCGCAATCGTGGCGATCAATCCGCTCAAGAAAGTGGCCAGTTGGTTGCACGCATCGCCGCGCTTTTTCGCCGAGCCGCGAGTCATGCGGTAGCCGGTTTCGTTGAGCTGAGCCTGCATATCGGCGAT
>CAIRDU010000476.1 GCA_903877395.1 uncultured Planctomycetaceae bacterium | reverse complement strand
TGTTCGAAGTGGCCTCGACAGTTCAGGCATCGCGGGCACAACACAAAACATGCCCAGCTTGGACCTAACGCTCTCCGGAAAAAGCAGCCAAGCCGTCAATCAAACAATCGTGACGGGTGGTAAAAAGCCCGCTGCCGCCAAGCCCGCTGCCGTCACCCGTAGCGGACCGCAAAAAAAAGAGTGGAATAAAATCCAGATTGCTGGCCTGCCAATTGTCTTTTGGCTCTTGGCGGGAGTCGGCGTACTCGTGGCCATCGGCCTAGCTATTTTGGTGGTTCAAAAGTTTTCTGGCACATGACGCCATGATGTGTTGATCAACGCCCCCATCACTCGCCTTGAATCCGGAGGCGCGGACTCATCTTCCATGGCCCCTCGGCGAGGGCATGGAGCGTGCCTCGATGCGTGAGATCGTAGTCCAGTTGGGTGAGCGTCACGTTCCCCGCAGCCAATGCCGTCACGTCTGAATCGTAAGGTGAAGGTGGGGGCGGCGGTTCGTTTGTGGCCCAGTAGTACGTTCGCCCACGGGGATCAACGCGTTGCTCAAACGCTTCCCCGTACCGGGCTGTGCTCATCTGTACCACTCGTAACTCTGGCTGGCCGTGGATGGCTCGCGTGGGGATGTTGATGTTGTAGAGGCTGCCTGCCGGGGGATTGCGGGAGAGGATCTCAGTAATCACATCCACCGCGATCGAGGCTGCCCGATCAAAGTCGGCATGCTCGTCGTACTCCAGCGAGACGGCAATGCTTGTGATGCCAAAAAATGCCCCTTCAATCGCGGCGGCAACAGTGCCCGAGTAGAGCACATTGATGCCAGCGTTCAGACCGCCGTTTATGCCGCTGACCACAAGATCGGGTCGCTGTGGACAAAATTGTGCGATGCCCAGCTTGACTGCATCGGCCGGACTGCCATCCACAGCCCATCCACGGCGACGGTCACCCTCAAAAATCTCCTTCGCCGTCAGCGGTGTGAGAAACGTAATGGCATGGCCAACGCCGCTCTGTTCAGTGGCAGGAGCCACCACGCTTACCGTGCTCATCCGCTGAAGACCTCGCTCCATCGCCGCTAAGCCTGGGGCATAGATGCCGTCGTCGTTGGTGAGAAGCGTCAGCATGGGCATCCTGCTCCGGGGAAGAGGGGCGTAAAACCGTGGGAATCCTAGGGCACTATAGAACCTTCGGCCCAAAGTTTTCTATACTGCGGGGCTTTTCCCGTACCCCCGCTGGCCTCTTGCGATGACCTTCAAGCCTTCTATGCCCCCCGCTACTCCATCAGCCACCCAACCCGCTCCGCGCGGCAAACCCGCCTCCCCAACGGTCGCTGCTCTCGGCAACGCCCAGCAGGCCGAACGGGTGATCGTGCTCGACTTTGGCTCGCAATACGCGCAACTGATCGCCCGACGCGTGCGGGAACAGCATGTCTACTGCGAAATCGTGCGTCATGACATTACTGCCGAACGAGTTCGCGAAATGGCTCCCCGTGGAATCATTCTCTCGGGCGGTCCATCCAGCGTGTATGACGCGGGTGCCCCTCGCTGCGATCCAGCGCTCTTTCAGTTGGGAATCCCGATTCTCGGCATCTGCTACGGCATGCAGTTGGCCTGCGATGCTCTGGGGGGCCGCGTTGGCCAGGCACATGCTCGCGAATACGGCCGCGCCAGTTGCGAGGTGCTCTCTGCCGAAACGATTTTTACAGGCATCCCACAGCATACCGAAGTCTGGATGAGCCATGGCGACCAAGTTGATCAAGTGTCAGACGACTTTATCGCACTGGCCAAAACTCCCACCTGTCCGCTGGCTGCGGTGCGACACAAATCCCTCCCTGTGTATGGCCTGCAATTTCATCCCGAGGTAACGCACACGCCGGCCGGTGGCACGATCCTGTCTAATTTTGTGCGAGTCGCCTGCGGCTGTTCCGGCTCGTGGCGGCTCGAAGATTTTGCCACCAGCGTGATCCAGCAAGTACGGGAGCGGGTGGGCAACCATCGGGTGATCTGCGGGCTCTCGGGTGGCGTCGATTCAGCCGTGGTAGCGGCGCTCTTGAGCCGGGCCATCGGCGATCAACTCTCCTGCATCCTCGTCGACAACGGCCTGCTTCGAAAAAATGAGGCGGCCGCTGTGATCGATGAGTTTCAAACGCATTTCAAAACCGACCTGCACGTTGTGGCGGCCGAGGACAAATTTCTGGCCGTGCTCGCGGGAGTCACCGAGCCACAAGAAAAACGGCGGCGAATCGGAAAGGCTTTTATAGACTGCTTTGCCGACGAAGCCGCCAAGATCAAAGGCGCAAAGTTTTTGGCGCAGGGCACGCTCTATCCAGACGTGATCGAAAGTGGTGCGGCGATCGATGGCCCAGCGGCCACGATTAAGCTTCATCACAACGTCGGCGGCCTCCCAGAGGACCTGCAGTTTGAATTGATCGAGCCGCTACGAGATCTGTTTAAGGACGAGGTTCGTCGCTTAGGCATCCAGTTGGGACTGCCGGAGCGGATCGTTTGGCGGCATCCGTTCCCAGGGCCGGGCCTGGCCGTTCGCTGCTTGGGCGAAGTCACGAGACCGCGGCTCAGTACGCTCCGTGACGCCGATGCGATCGTGCTCGAAGAAATCGAGCGAGCGGGCCTGATGCGCACAGTATCACAGGCGTTTGCCGTACTGCTGCCGGTGCAGAGCGTGGGTGTGATGGGGGATGCCCGCACCTACGACGATGTGCTGGCCGTCCGTTCGGTAGAAACCGAAGATTTCATGACCGCCGACTGGAGCCACCTTCCCTATGAAGTGCTTGCCAGAATTTCCAGTCGCGTGATCAACGAGGTGCGAGGAGTCAACCGCGTGGTCTACGACATCTCCTCGAAGCCCCCAGCCACGATTGAGTGGGAGTGAACAGCGGCAGTGCCAGAGATCACTCAGAAAGCGTTTTTTGAGCC
Organism: uncultured Planctomycetaceae bacterium; assembly: GCA_903877395.1. Lineage (GTDB taxonomy): Bacteria > Planctomycetota > Planctomycetia > Pirellulales > UBA1268 > BAIKAL-G1-2R. The sequence goes on along the minus strand of CAIRDU010000476.1, from coordinate 933 downwards.
CGTCGTTTCCGGGTTGCAAACGGATGTTGCGAGAGCGGTTGATGTTTCCCCAGCCCGATTACTTCGAGCTTCAGGCCTGCCTGCTCAAAATCGGCCTGCAACTGATGGAGCCCTTCCATGACGCTATGGTCGACCAGGCGCGTGCCCTCGAGATTCACCACAATGCTGTTGCGTTGCTCGAGGCCCAGCAGAGCGATCTGTCGCCGAAAGGGGATCCAGTTCGTAAAGACAGCTGATCCTCGTGCGTCGATCTGAATCGAGTTTTCCCCCAGCACACTCACTTCTAGGAAGGGTTTGAACATCGACCCTATCGGCAGGCCGTTGAAAACATGCACGCTCAACTTCACGGCCATGCCGATGAACACTCCCACCAAGAGATCCGTCGAGAGAACGCCAACGATTGTGCTTACAAAAATCAACAACTGCTCACGGCCGATCTTGTACACATTGATGAATTCATTCGGCGAGGCCAGTCGGCAGCCTGTGTAGACCAGCATGGCGGCCAACGCGGCCAGCGGCACTTGGCAGATCAAGCCTGGCACGAGCGCGATAAACGCCAGTAGGAAAATGCCGTGCCACAAATTGGCCCATCGCGTCTGCGCACCGTTGTCGATATTGGCCTTGCTCCGGACGATTTCTGAAATCATCGGCAATCCGCCCACTGCTGCGGCGGCAACATTGGCAACGCCAATGGCGACGAGATCGCGATTGAGTTTTGTTTTTCGCTTCCATGGATCGACCATGTCGATCGCCTTAGCGCTGAGGAGCGACTCCAGATTGCCCACCATCGCAAACATGACCACCCACTTGAGACCAATCAATCGCGTGGCAGGATCGGCAAAAACGGAGAAGTCGGGAGTTGTGATGGCCGCAAACAGCGTGCGGGGCACATTCACTAGAAAGGCAGGTCCCAGCGGAAATGAATGGCCGGCC
>CAIRDU010000475.1 GCA_903877395.1 uncultured Planctomycetaceae bacterium | reverse complement strand
TGTATGGGCCGTGCTGCCAGCCGGTTGAGTCGGGCGTGGCTGTACGGGGTTCTGCTGCAACGGATTCTCTCTAGCCGCACGGTCTCGATCACCCAATTGCGGCACGTTTGGGTTCGCTTTCTCGGAGCGAGGCCTGCCCGTCAGAGGGTTCAAGCCGGAGTGCCGACTCCTCTCCGCACGCTCCCTCCGCATCTTGGATCGTGCCATCTCCGCCTCCGATTCATCGATGCGGCCGTCTGCGTTGAGGTCATAGCGACGTACCAATTCTTCCCGACCGATCGACTCTGTGGGGCCCGGCACGCTGCGCTGGGGCGGAACCAAACCCCCGCGACGCGGCATCTGAGGCTCACCCAAACGTTGTGTTGGCGTAGATTTAGGTGGTGTAGGCGACGATTGCGGCTGCGATCGGGCGACGTTCTTGTCGTCGATCGCCTGCCCGAGCGACTCTCCGGCAGCCGCCAGACCCATTGCCAACAGCACAAGCAGCATGAGCCTCGCGACAAAACGCTCGTGGCTCCGGAAGTGATCGCGGATGGACCGATTGCTCAACAGATTCATCGGCGGCCTCTCATATAACGGATAGGATTTCATTCCTCAATCCATCGGTGCATGGAGACATGGCGTGTGTGGATCCCACAAAGCACCGATGGAATAGACCGTATTTGATTGTATCGACTTTTCATTGGCGCGATTGGCTGATTGGCCCCCGAACACACCGCATTGTCGGTCAAATCAACGAGTGTCCCCCACACTCTCAGTCACCAGAGAGGCCACTTTTTCAGCCAGGTTGGCCGATGCGGCCCGGACATCTCCCCCAGTGCGTTCGATTTCGCGTGCCGCCACGTGGCAGTGAACCAGATGCCCGTCGAGGCACACTTCCGGCGGATCGAGCTCGCGGCACACCTGCTCGGCCAATGGGCAGCGGGGGTGGAATCGGCACCCCTTCGGGGGCCGCGACGGACTCGGCACGTCGCCTGTGAGCACGATCCGCCGCCGGCGTTTTGCCGGATCGATTGTCGGCACCGCCGAAAAAAGTGCCAGCGTGTAAGGGTGGAGAGGTTCGCGGTAGAGCTGCGAGGCACTCGCCCGCTCCACGATTCGACCAAGATACATGACCGCCACGTGATCGGAGACATGCTCGACAACCGAGAGATCGTGCGAGATAAATAGATACGTGAGGCCACACTGTTCACGGAGTTCAACGAGCAGGTTCACTACCTGCGCCTGAATTGAAACATCGAGCGCCGAGATCGGCTCATCCAGAACAAGGAATTCCGGTTCGAGCACCAACGCCCTTGCAATTGCAATGCGTTGCCGTTGGCCACCAGAGAACTCATGCGGATAGCGATCCAGGCTCCCAAGCGACATTCCCGTGCGTTCAAGTGCCCTGCTGACCGTCGCCAAACGCTCGGCTGCATTCCCAATCCGATGAATGAGAAGCCCCTCCTCTAGAATCGTGCGGACGGTCATGCGTGGATTCAGCGAACCGTATGGATCCTGAAAAATGATTTGCATCCGCCGACGCATCCCCCTGAGCTGAGCCCCATTTTGGACTCGCACATCTGTGCCTCCAAACCGCACGCTGCCACCGGTTGGTTCGATCAGCCGCAAGATGCTTCTGCCGACGGTTGTCTTGCCGCAACCACTTTCGCCGACTAACCCGAGCGTCTGTCCTTTTTGAATCGAGAAGCTCACGCCATCCACCGCTTGAACCGCACCGACCACGTGGCGCAAGAGTCCCTTTCGCACAGGAAAGTGGGTCTGGAGCTTTTCCACGTCCACCAAAGGGACTGCTCCTGATGCGCTCATCGGCCCTGCTCCAAATTTTCAAGTGCCACGAGAGGCTTCGCCTCGCCCAGCATCTGTGCGTAGTGGCATCGCACGAAATGACCGGGCGTTATTTCACGGAGATCAGGCTCTTCGCTGGAACAATGGGGCATCTGACCGGCCTCTGGCGGGAGCCTGGCAAAGCTGCATCGCGGATGAAAGCGGCACCCGCTGGGAAAGTGCTGCGGAAGTGGCACCATGCCTGGTATCGTGCGGAGCGGTCCCCTGCGAAGCGTGTCAGGAGAACCAGCAGCCTCAAGCGGGGCCGGACGGGCCGCCAGCAACCCAATCGTGTAAGGATGCATCGGATGGCGGAAGAGTTCGTCAGCGGCCGCTCGCTCAACGATTTTTCCGGCATACATCACAGCCACCTCGTCGCATGTTTCGGCAACGACACCCAAGTCGTGCGTGATGAGCAAAATGGCTGTGCCAAGCCGTCGTCGAAGATCGGAAAGCAGATCCAGGATCTGCGCTTGGATGGTTACATCAAGCGCGGTGGTTGGCTCATCGGCAATGACAAGATCAGGCTCGCAGGCCAGTGCCATCGCAATCATGACCCGCTGCCGCATCCCACCCGAAAGCTGATGGGGATACTCGTCAATCCGTTGCTCTGGATCAGCCACACGCACAAGCCTCAGCATCTCAATCGCTCGAATCCGTGCCACCTCACGCGACACAGGCTGATGCAAGAGAATGGCCTCGGCGATCTGCGCGCCGACTGTGAACACAGGATTGAGGCTTGTCATCGGCTCCTGAAAGATCATGCCGATTCGGCCGCCCCGCACCTCTCGTAGTTGTCGTTCGGGAAGCGTCACCAAATTCATCGCACCGGTTCGAGAGGAGGAGCCCTTACCGGAGAGAAGAATTTCTCCTGCCTCGATCACGCCGGGCGATGCCACAAGCCTCAGGATTGACATCGCCGTCACGCTTTTTCCGCAGCCACTTTCCCCGACAAGCCCCAGCGTGGTGCCTCGCTCGATCGAGAGCGACACGCCATCCACCGCCGGCACGCGGCCGGTGG
>CAIRDU010000474.1 GCA_903877395.1 uncultured Planctomycetaceae bacterium | reverse complement strand
GATGAAAATATCTTTTGCTTTTACGACATCGTTGGCAGCAATAAATTTAAATTCTGCAGATTTCTCCATTTCAGAGAGCAATGGAGATGGCCACCGAGAGCGGGAAATCGGGTTCTGGCCTGATCGACAGGCTGACGAAATCCCCACAGCACTTCGAATTTTTCCAAGCAGTTCGCTTGGCCGAGGATGCCGTCTACCGCGCGTCGCTGGAAGCCGGCGATCAACCGCCCCCGGCAGTGGGTTCCAATGAACCGGCGGCTGGTCAACGGCCGGGAGTTGTGCTGCGTTCGGCCACGATGCTTGGGTTTCCCGGTGGCGCGATTTCCGCAGCGAGTTTTTCCGGTAGTGCTGCGGACAATGCAACAGATCTGGCCACGCCCAGCGAGCGAGGGCCAGAGATGACATTTGACGTCACCTGCTTTGGTCTGGTGGGTGCGTCTGGTGTATTGCCACGGCACTACACGACGCTGGTCGTGGATCGCATGCGCCGATTTCGCGATAGTGCCCTTCGGCACTTTCTCAATATCTTTGAGCAACGAGCGATCTCTCTGCTCTATCGAGCATGGGCAAAGTATCGGCATCCGGTGCAGCATGAACGGACGATGATTCGCGGGAGTGGCACCGCTTGGGACGACGGCGCACCCCGGCCGCGCGACCCGATCACGGCCGCAGTGGCATGTTTGGTCGGCTTGGGAGGCCGCGGCCTAGGGCAGCAACTCGCCCTCGATGACGAAACAATTTTTCGTTATGCTGGCCACTATGCGCATTTTCCTCGGAGCGCCGAGTCGCTGGAATTGATGCTCAGCGATTTATACAGGGTGCCGGTGCAGGTGCACCAGTTTATTGGTCGCTGGCTGAGTCTGGAACAACCCGACCAAACCCGGCTGGGCTTCGCAGGGCATCCAGACGGTTTGAATGCTCGCTTGGGCTTTGGGGCGATTGCCGGTGCCCGCGTCTGGAATGTGCAATCGATCGTCGAGCTTTCGATTGGCCCACTCACACTGGAAGGCTTTCGGGATCGGCTGCCGGGCACCACAGGTTTGGCGGCCATCGGCGATCTGGCGAGGCTTTTCGTGGGGCTCGAATTTCACATTCGCCTGCGTCCGTTGCTGCGTGCCAGCGACGTGCCAATGACGCAGCTTGGCGGCAATTCACTCGCCAGAGACGGCGCCCCTGCGGGTAGCCGACTGGGCTGGACAACGTGGATTTTGAGCGAGCCATCGGCTTTCGATCGCAGCGATGCAGCATTTGCGATCATGCCCTAGAATCGGCTGTTGGTGAGAGATAAAAAAATAGATCACAATTCCTTCTTTTGTGGAGCACCCAATCAATGGCCGGTGAACTTGTCAACCTCGGATCGATTCTCGAGTGTTCGTTCGGCACGGTGCCGATGACGTTGATCGTGGAGTCGACGGTGCTTGCCGATGGACCTATCGCGGCCAATATTGCCGCCTCAATTCCAATGGACAACATCCCATCTTTTGTGATGTGTCAATCGATGGCGAATCCCTCAAACGCTACGTTCTCTGTGACGGGCGTTTATGCGCCCTGCATTCCGGTGACGGCGCCTTGGGCGCCGGGCATGCCGACGATCTTGCTCGAAGGAATGCCCGCACTGGATTCCAGCAGCAAGTGCCTCTGCTGCTGGGGCGGTGAGATCACAGCCGTGACGGTCGATACCGTTGAACTGAGTTAACATCAGCGAGTGCTGTTTGTGATGCCGCGCTGGCGATGGATTGATCGCAGGGCTTGCGGAGAGCGTGGCGAAGGGCGAACAGTGCTTGCATGAGATGAACTCTTCAGCTTATCCCGGACCGATCATCACTTTCTTTTGGCTCGGCATATCCTGCGTGCCAACAGGCATGTTGCTGTTGGAAGCGTTGTTGTGCGCGGTCATGGAGCCGAGATAGGCCGCCCCGTGTCCCTCGATAAACACCTTGCGACTGCCGGTTTTGAATTTGCATGGGCCAGACACGGTGCCCGACACAACGCCCCCCCCTTCGCCCGCTTCGTCGCCGGACGACATGGAGATTTCGGTGGTGACAGTCGCGGCATGCTTGCCGACGATAAAAACTTTCTGCGACAGCGTTTGCATCAGCGATTGCTGAAGCATGGCTGTGTTGGGATAGGCAACGGGTTTCTCTTCCCCGTCTACGGGCGTTTTGCACACATCAGAAAGTGCGAAGCAGGACCCTTGGGCACTATTGGTGGCAGCAGGAAATGACATGCGAAGAGATCCTTTTGTGGGAGACTCGCCAAAATCCAAAACAGGCCACTTGAGCCATCGCACTCTCAGCCAAGATGAATAGTTTTGCCATCGATCGTTACATCTTCGTCAGCGAGTTCGGTGATTCGACCGGCCTTTAAATCGTAGTCGCCTTCCACTTTTGTGTGCATTCTGCCGATGCGACGGTGGAGCGTTTCGGTGATCCACTGCGTGACATCGTTGAACCGCTCAAAGACGTGGCGGGCGGTGAGTTCGAGTTTGGTGGCGACGATTTCGACCAAGTCGCTCTTGAGAAACACGCCCTCTTTGGCAAGCATTTCGATGCGTCCGCAAGGAGCGTGAAACTCAATATCGCCGGGGGCGGTAAACGTGGTGGTACCGCGGCCGGCAATCACACCGATGACATACCAATCATCACCGCGACTGATTACCAGCACGGTATCGCCAACGACTGCAGAGTATGCCTGGGCCAGTGCCATCGTCGCGGTGCGGGTGCCGGTGGAAGTTTGAAGCTGCACCGTGGAGCCGGCGATGGCAACGACTTGTGCCGGGCCGAGAAAAGGCTGCTCACTTTGCAAAGACAATTCCGCAGAATCTGCCTTGGGCGCTGGCTGGACAAGCAG
>CAIRDU010000473.1 GCA_903877395.1 uncultured Planctomycetaceae bacterium | reverse complement strand
GGTGGCTGACCGCCGAGTGGCCTGGGTGGTGGGTGGAACTGGGATCGAAAAGGCCTCTGCAGCCACGCAAATGCTGATCGACGGCCACCGTCCGCAGTTCATCCTGAGCGCGGGATTTGCCGGAGCACTCGTTGCCGGCATCGCCCGGGGCAGCGTTGCAACAGCCTCGCGAGTCGTTCGCATGAATGAAGAACCACTCGCTCTCATGCCATACCCTACTCAAGCCGTCGACGAACCGTGTACCGAAGGAGCCTCGCGGCCACGATCACAGAGCCTCACGCTTGCCACTGTGGATCGCGTACTGTGTACCGCTGAGGAAAAGAAGTCGGTTGCTCAGTCGCTGGCTGCGGAGTTGGTCGATATGGAAACGTGGGGCGTTGCAAAGGTGGCCCTCACTGCTGGGTTGGACTGCATGTCGCTGCGGGTGGTGTCGGATACTGCCTCGCAGACACTGCCCGCCGAAATTGCCGCGTTGGCCAGGCCACAGTCGGCCATGCGGAAGCTCGGCACGGCGATTGCAGCCATTGGCCACCGGCCGAGAGCGGCCGTCGAGCTATGGAACCTTTGGGAACAGGCCGTTGTGGATGGCCGCACACTTGCCGATTCAATCGAATCGCTCTGCCGCTCGCTGCCTGCATGATCCAGTTTCAGGAGGCAGCGGTTTCGGATGATGGAGCGTCGCAGCAACCAGCAGCATCGCAACCAGCAGCAACTGAAGTCGCTGCCATACTGCCAATCATCTCATCCACTTTGTTGCGGGCGGCCCGCGAACCATCCACGAGGCCGTGGACGAGCGGGTTGTTCTGAGGCACCGAAAGCGCCACCAAAGCCAAAGGAAAAACAACGCCGTACGAGAGCGTGTAACACGTGGAATAGATAAAGCGGTTGGCAAACTGTCCGATGGATGGCATCGCTTCCACCGCCGCATCGCGAGCCGCGGCAGCACCATGAGTCATGCTATCGGCTGCAGATTGCATGGCATCAGCCACAGCAACGAATGGATCGGCAACCGGCGCGGATGTTGAATCGTGAGTCATATATTCTCTTTTGGGCTGGGGACAGACGCAATTGGATGTGGTACGGGGACTCAGTGAACGAGGAATTCAAATGACTCACCGAAGGTTACTTTCATTCTAACCGCGATGCAAACGGCTGGATGGTGAACTGCGTGAAAGCCTCGTAATCCTTCACTTTTATGGCTGAATTGGCTCAAACAATGGGCCGGGTCCATCGATTTCCACGACGCTGCGAACTCCAGCGAAAAACTCTTTGGCATCTGCAACGGCCGAATCGGCCCCGTGCCTAGCCCCGAGGCTCATCGGGCCCGGCCTGTTCCCCACGAGCCGACGAACCAGTGCGACTGGCAGCGTGACCGTAAAACCAACAACCGCACCTACGCAATAGACGGTCTGTCCAACAGCCAACCCCAGTTCGTTGAGGCTGTGATTGCGACTCCCCTCAGCGGCCGGTGGAATGGAGGCAATCCTGCCGGTATCGCGAAGCCATCGTTCCTTAAAAACATACCTAGCTGTGTCATCGACGTGGTGCATAAACGTATTGTCAAATAGAAACGCCATGGCAGTGCCGACGATGGGGATCATGTCGAGCGTCTCCTCGGCAATCATGCCTCGCGTTGTTCGGGCGATCACGTCGGCTTGCCCCAAACTGGGATCCCTTTTGGCGTCCAGCGCGGCATGCAAAGCGGCAAGCACCTGCTGCCTTTCCTCGGGTTCCTGAAGCATCGCTATCTCAAGAATATCAATGACCGTGCCCCGATCGATTT
>CAIRDU010000472.1 GCA_903877395.1 uncultured Planctomycetaceae bacterium | reverse complement strand
GTACCGATGCGTTGCAGGAGCCCCCGCCGTATGGACGATTCCTTCACGCCTCGTACCTCCGACAAGAGCACCATCGCGAGATCGTGAAAATTATTGCCGCCAGTGCGTTGTCCCGTTGCCGTCAGGCTGTATTCGTGCGACGGACGCCCTCGCGGTTTCGGAATTGTTGACCGCTCAACAAATCCAGCTTGCATCAGGCGGTCGAGTCGCTGCCGCACCGCCGTAGCCGTCACTCCCAGGCCACCAGCTAGTTCGCCAATACCCATAGCGGGTTCTGTCCGGAGTAATTCAAGCAGCGGCGTATCGGATGGCCGCGGGGCGACTGGATCAGATGGCTGTGTGGCTGTGGCGTTCATACGCACTCACTGTAGCCGACATAAGACTTTTAACAAGGCAGTATGCGAAAAACATTGAAAAGCTCAAGTTTTTCAACTGCCTGCTGGGTCGAGGCGGTCCTGCGTAGGGAAGGTTGTGCGCATCACTTCGAGAAAGTCTTCCCGCGTCTGCACCCGCGATACCTTGCCGCGAAATTCACGGGCTCCCGGCAGGCCCTGCGCATACGAACAGGCAAACTTTCGCATCAGCAGCGTGCCTCGGTCGACGCCAAATCGCTGGCAGACCAGATCATAGTGGTGGAGAACGAGTGCGCGTTGCTCGTCGAGGCTGGGGTCAGGAGGGAGTGGCTCTCCACGCAACAGTGCTGCGATTTGTGCAAAAATCCATGGCCGGGAGAGGGACTCCCTTGCGATCATGACACCATCCACTCCGCTGTCTCGCAGGCGGGCCACGGCCGTTTCAGCCGAATCAATATCGCCGTTGCCCACGATCGGCATGCGAGACACGCTGCGTTTGACTGCGGTAATTGCATCCCAGTCGGCGTGGCCAGAGAAAAACTGCGAGGCCACCCGTCCATGTACAGTGAGGCAGGCAGCACCGGCCTCCTCAATGCGCTGCGCCACCTCAATGGCGGTACGACACGTATCGGCGCAGCCTAAACGAATTTTGGCAGTCACAGGAACCCCGTCGCAGGCATCGACAACTCGGCTCACGATGGCGCCCACTCGATCTGGATCGCGCAAGAGCCAAGAGCCACTCTGGGCTTTCACTGTCACCTGCCGCACAGGGCATCCAAAGTTGAGATCTACCACGCTGACTTTGAAATCCTTCGCCAACCGTCGCCCCACCTTCGCCAGATTGTCTGGGTCGTTGTCCCACATTTGCACTGCCAGTGGCCGAGGTTCATCCTGAACGCCCCACAAACGGTCGGGGTGCTCGCCACGGTTGGTTTCTAACCACATGGCACTGCGTGCGGCAATCATCTCAGTGGCTAAGAGTCCTGCGCCCCCGAATTCCCGAACCACTTGCCGGAACGCATAGTTCGTATAGCCGGCCATCGGCGCTTGCAGTACTGGTGGATCAACAACAACCGAGCCAATCAGCAACGGGGCAACGGCAGTGGGCACTTGAGAGGCGATCATGCAGGCAATCGTACGCCACGCTGGCAGTTCATTGCGACGGGTTGGCCTGAGGCTGCTCAGGCACCAGCATTACTGCACAGCAGGCAGTTGTGCGGGAGGCACAATCGCGGGTTGCAGGCCTGCCGACGGCACAAAGATTGGCGGTGCTTGCAGCAAGGCCCCAGAAGGCGTCGAGAGGGGCGGCGGGCCGCCATCATCGGCCGGAGTCGGTGTCGCATTGGCCGCAGGCACGACCGATTGCGGCAGCCCGTTTGGTAGCGTTTGGCTGCCGGGTGCAGGCCGCCAGGGAATTGGGGTGCCGATGAGCATGGATGCAAAGCGTTCGTCAGGAACGGAGAGGTCGGCGACGGCCATTACATATTCGGCGATTTCGAAGTTGTAGATCTTTATGGCTTTGACGAATTCGCGCTGTTGGGTCACGGTCGCGGCGTGCGCCGCGAGTACTGACTCGATTGGCCGCTTCCCTTTGGCGTGGTCGGCTTCCGTCATCACAAACGCCTGCTCGGCCGCCAGTACAGCGGCTCCGCGAGCGTCTAATGTTTCATGTCGACTCGGCAGCATACGGTTGATCGCCCGGATCCGACCGGTGACGGATCGAGCCGCAAAAATTGTTTCGAAATGGGTTTGATACGGCACGGTCAGCGGCCGATCGACAGGCCAAGGAAGGGGCTCACCAACTGGGAGACGGACCAGATCCACGAGTTCCTGCTGGGCCGCTATCAACTCCGAACGCGACTCTGCAAGTTCGGCTTTGGCTGCAGCCAGAGCCACATCGAGCGCAGCGCGGTCGTGCGGATCCCCACTCGGAGCGATCATTTCCAGGCGATCGATTGCTTCGGTCGCAAATCTTCTCAGGGCACATCCAGCCGAAACCTTCCAATACCCTTGCGTAATCCAGAGTCGTCTCGCCCGGTCGCCAGATCGTTCAATCGCTTCCAACAGGGGTAGTGGCCGACTGGTGAGTGATTCTGTTGTCGCATCCAAAGGCTCAACTGCTTTGGCTAAGAGTTCCGTCGCCGGGCTTTCGGCGGGCGGACTGGCAGCCAGCGGCGGGATCGCAGGGGCGACGATTCGAGCAGGAGTTGAGGGAAGCAGTTGCTGCACCGCAGGAGCGGTTGCACGCGGCGGCACGACCACAGAGACAGTGCCATCCGCAGAGGCAGGGCTTTGGGGTGGACTCGCAGGTGGCTGAAGCGGTGGCTGTTCGACTGCTGCCGGTTGAGTTGCCTGCTCCAAAGCTTGTTCTGAAGCCGAGTCTTCCGCAGGACTCCTGCGAGTTGCCGGTGCAACGGAGAGAGCCAGCAGTGTCACCAGCATGCGTTGCCATTGTCTGTTTAATTTCATGTCACCACTGCTCACTGTTGCGATTTACGCTCGGAAAGGACGACTCACAACCAGCCATAAAGTGAAAAGGATTCATAAAAGCCTCACATACATCTGCCGCGCGAGTCAACCGCAACCCGAGCCACTTCGCTCGTGTTTTCATGCCACCTGGCTCATGAGGCTGCATCTAGATAGGGATCTTGACTCATCTGAATGTGCGATTCGGCCCGCTGGCGTTCTACATATTCAAGCAACCGCCGCTGCCGCACGTGCCGCTGCTCGACGCGTTGCTGCGCCCGCTTAAACGCGCCGAGCAGCCGATCGGGATTGCCGCGTAGCCGCGTCCCAAGCCACCCGACGACGCGATTGGCTCGCTTAGGACCGAAGCCACTCACCAGAATCTCGTCGCTGAGAGTGACATATTGCCGCCACGTGCCTGGGTCGCCTTGGCGGCCGCAACGGCCGACGAGTTGGCGGTCGATGCGCGCCGAGTCGTGTAGTTCCGTGCAGATCACATGCAGTCCCCCAAGTGCCGCGACTCCCTCGCCGAGTTTGATATCGGTGCCCCGGCCCGCCATGTTCGTCGACACGGTGATTTGGCCGAGTTGGCCAGCCTGCGAAACGATCTCCGCTTCCTTCTCGATCTGTCGTGCATTGAGCACGGTGTGCGGCAGGCCTGCCGCATCGAGCAACCGCGAGAGATCTTCCGACTTGTCGATTGAGCGAGTGCCGATCAACACAGGCCTTCCGAGGGCGTGCATTGCATGCACTTCCTGGACAATGCGATCTAATTTGTCGGCGTAGGTTGCGCACACAACAGGAGAAAGCCGTTGGCGCACCGCGGGGCGGTGTGTTGGCACCGTCGCAACAGCCACGCTGTAGGTGCGACTGATCTCCGGCGCACTGGTCGCAATCGTACCGGTCATTCCCGCCAAATGCGGCCAGCGGGCAAAAAGTTCTTGAATGGTGATTCTTGCCGCATGCCCGGCGGGAACCGTGATCTCAATTTGCTCCTTGGCCTCGACGGCTTGATGGAGGCCGTCTCGCCACGTGCGGCCTTCTGCCGCTCGGCCGGTCGACTCATCGACGATCACGATCTTCCCCTCGCGCACGACATATTGCCGGTCGAGAATAAAGAACTGCCGCGCCCGCAGGGCTCGTTCGACGGCGTCATAAATCGCCAGCAAGCTCACCGCGTCGAGTTCGGACGGCCGCTGAATCGCCCGCACGTTGCTGCGGCCTCGGCCGAGTAGTTCGCAGGTCTGCTTCTGTACATCGGCTTCGAAGTCGTCGCCCACCTCGAGTCCGGAGGCGACCTCCGACGCAAAACAAAAGAGCGTCTGTTGCACTGCCTGGGCCTCTCCAGGCGGCGAGGCGATGACGAGCGGCGTGCGGGCTTCATCGATGAGCACGTTGTCGGCTTCGTCGACGAGCGCAAACCAATAGGGCCGCTGCAGGAGTTTGGTGCCGCCGGCTGCATTTTGTCCGGTGAGCATCGCTCCTAAGTCGGCTCGCCCTTCGGCGATCTCGCGGCCCATCAGGCGGTCTTTGAGAAAGTCGAAGCCAAATTCCTTCGCCGTGCCGTAGGTAACATCGCGGGCATAGGCTTGACGGCGACCATCAAAATCCATCTGCGATTGGACGATGCCCACGCTCAGCCCCAATGCCTTGTAGATGGGCTCCATCCACTCGGCATCTCGCGCGGCCAGATAGTCGTTGACCGTGGCCAAATGCACGCCGCGCCCAGCGAGCGCGTAGAGCGCCAGTGGCAGCGTGGCCACGAGCGTTTTTCCCTCACCCGTCTGCATTTCAACGATCGAACCGTGCACCAGCGCCACGCCGGCAAGCAACTGTACGTCGTAGTGTCGCATGCCAATGGTGCGTCGGCCCGCCTCTCGCGTGGCCGCAAAGCTTTCGACGAGGAGCGAGTCGATCGGCTCGCCGGCCTTAGCCCGGTAGGAGAGCGACCTCGCCAAGCGGCGCAGGCTCGCGTCACTTTGTGCCTCCATCTCGGTGGCACAATTTTCTATCCGCTCGACGACTCGCCACGTTGCCGCAGTGATGGCAGGACGAGATCCCGGCTTCAAGCCAGCCAGCCATCCAAACATGAAAGCCCTCTCCGCAATGGAATGCTGCGATAGTCTGCGAGCATGGCGCAGCCATTATGAATCGCAGCACTCAATAAAATACCACGCCCAAGAGCAAATCTAATAGCGGGCTGGTAGAGCGGGCGTGGCACGGGGGGGCGGCAGGCCATTTGGATTGGTGAAGGGCCACCAATTGCCATTCACGGTCTGCTGCTGAGGCATGCTAGGCGATCCTGGCTGCATTTGGTTGTTGATTTGCTGCATCTGTCCGGAAAGCTGCTGCTGTTGATTTTGGAGATTTTGTTGCATTCCCTGCTGATACTGATTGGTTGTGTTTTGCACTTGGTTAGTGAGTTGTTGCTGCTGGTTGGCCAACGCTTGCTGCTGCTGATTGACCATCTGTTGGGGTTGGGCCTGCAGTTGATTGGCCATCTGCTGGGTTTGGTTGGTGAGATTTTGCTGGTATTGGTTGGGGTTGAGACTGGGATTGTTGGCGGGATTGTTCAGCGCCGGCGCTCCGTATTGCTGCCCGGCCTGTTGGCCGGCGGGCGCTGGCTGGCCAGATTGCGCCCAACTCCACGAATTGGCGGGGGCGGCCGGGGTTGCCGGGGCTGCGCTCTGCCATCCATTCGCTGGACCGGGCATCACAGGTGCGGCATTGGCCATCGGTGCGCCGCCCACCATCGGCGCCGATGATGGATAGGCTGCCCCTTGTGGTGCACCGACAAAGCTGCCGTAGGGAGCTGGTTGATTGATCATGCCAGTAGCGGGTGGTGCGACGGTGGACCCATACGCCGGCGCCGGCGGTGTCTGACAGCCAGCCAAACTGATAAGCACAATGATGGCGATTGCAATCGTCGCCAAGCAAAGATAAGGGCGGTGTGCGTGAAGGCTCTGCGTTTTGGGGCACTGCTCAAAGCGATCGGGAGTGGCGTGCGGCACGACTGTCTCTCCGCAGGAAAAGCGGGTTTGAAAAGCTGCGATCAGGCGAGACAATAGCGACTCCCCCAATCCCGTCCAGACCACTTCTATGTGCTGTGGGACCACGCAAGGATCCGGACTTTTCAGGGTTGGCTTCCCAGCTTGCCCAGATTGAATTGAGTGCGGGGGGTATCTTATGCCCCGCACTCGATTGTTTCATCGATATCGGCGGCGGCATCGCGGCCGGGACCGTCGGTCGCATAGAAACGGTCAAGTACTCTCTGCCAATCGGCGTTCACTTTTACCGATACAAAGGCATCTCGCACCGGCAAAGAGTTGGGGTGGAGCCGGGCATATTTGATCGCAAACTTCCGCATGACGCGGCCAGCGCGATCCTCACCGTGCAATTCCTCTGCCAGACGGAAGTGCTCATGGAGCACATCGCGTTGCTCGTACATCGTGGGCGGTGGAATTGGCGGCCTGCCGGCAAGCAGCGAGAGCGTTTGCCGAAAAATCCACGGATTGCCTATAGCCCCCCTGGCAATGCTCACTCCATCAACGCCGGTGCGAGCCAGCATGGCCACGCATGCTTCGGCCGAGAACAGATCGCCCGAACCGATCACGATACGTTGGCCCGCATGCCGCTTCACCGCCGCCAAAAAATCCCAGTTGCTGGGGCCCACGTATTTCTGCTCGACGCTGCGGCCGTGAACGGTGATCGCCGCAACACCGCGATCGAAGGCCCCATCAAAAATCCGCCAGAAATTTTCTAGACTCTTGGAAGAGTCGTCGATGCCTCGACGCATCTTGAGCGTGACGGGCACGCTGGCGGGCACCGCACCCCGCACCCTTGAAACGATTTCCAAAGCCGTTTCTGGCACCCCCAAGAGGTAACCGCCACGGCAGCGACCGAGCACCTTCTTCACGGGGCACCCAAAGTTGATGTCGATGCAGTCGAAGCCAGCCTCTACCAACCGCCGCGCAGCTGGGGCAAAGTCGTCGGGATTGGCTCCCATCAACTGACCGCCTACAGGATGCTCCTCGTCGGCCACCGCGATCTTGGCCAAGTTCCGGCTGTTGGTGCCGACCACGGCCACAAAGATATCGAGCAGTACTTCGCACAACGCATAGGCGGCTCCATGCCGGCGGGCGAGCACCCGCATGGCTCGGTCGCTGTAGCCAGAGAGGGCCGCCTGCACGACTGGCGACTCAAGCACCACGCCTCCAATGGAGAGAGGAGGATTTGCGAGAGCCGCGTTGTTCTCCAGAGTATTCATGTGGTTGCCCTCGTCTTTTGAATTTCACCAAAAAAGCGATCAGGTCAGGATAGGGCAGACATCAAACCACGTGCGGCCCTGAGCTTCCATCCACTCAGTGCTCGACAGGGGGCCCCAGTTGCCGGGTTCATAGGCGTCGATGGGCGGCATGTCGATCAAACTCCACGCTCGCACAAATGGGTCGATGATTTCCCACGATTTCTCGACTTCATCCGATCGGGCAAACAGGCTTGCGTCGCCGGTCATGACATCCAGCAGCAACGGCTCGTAGGCCTCCGGGAGTCGTCCGTGAAACTCCCGCGAATAGCTAAAGTCGAGGTCGGTCAGCCGCAGTCGCATGCCGCCGCCAGGCACTTTGGTGTGGAAGTGGAGCTGGATTCCCTCTGCCGGTTGGATCTGAATAACAAGCCGATTGGCTTCCCGGTGGCTGCGGTGCTTGTCTCCTGCAAATAGTTCCAGGGGCGGTTGTCGAAACGCGATCACAATCTGCGTTGTACGGCAGCTCATCGCCTTGCCGCT
>CAIRDU010000471.1 GCA_903877395.1 uncultured Planctomycetaceae bacterium | reverse complement strand
TCGACACACCTACGAGGGCAGATAGAAATTCGTTCTGCGATGGTGCACAAGCAAAGATGACGCGGGCCTCACCTTGGACGGCAATGATGCTGCGCAGAGAGGCCGCGGCGGTACGGGCTGCGGCTAGGCCGAGGGCCTCACGGCTGGGATGAATTTCGACGGCCAGACGGCCGGCTGTGAGATACTCAACGGACAAAGCGTTCATGGTGCGATTTTCAAATGTGCGATGAATACAGCTTAGGTCTACGAACTGCGGCCGACTTGAGCTAGCATGGAACCTGGCGCACAGCAGCTTGCCCCGTCACTTGTTTATAGATGTGAGTGTAACGCATGAGTATTGCAGTGGTTGAAAGAATCTGTCGGTTTCTCTTGCCTGGGGCCACTGAGCAGCCTCGCGTGGGAGCCGTGGTGGCCGGGAGTGCAGACGCAGAAAACGCTGGTGGGAGTCAGGATCGCGTGATCGACCTTACGTCCGTTGGCATCCGTTGGATGGCCGAGTTGCTGGACGCCCAGGACGCGGTGTCTGCTGTGCGAGCAGCCCGCAACAAGGCTAGGGCCAGCCACGGCGATCTGCTCGCGGGCCACGCCCTCGCCGATATCACGCTCTTGCCGCCGGTGGAGAGGCAGGAGGTGTGGGCCGCAGGGGTGACATACCTCCGCAGCAAGA
The DNA here is from genome assembly GCA_903877395.1 of uncultured Planctomycetaceae bacterium. Lineage (GTDB taxonomy): Bacteria > Planctomycetota > Planctomycetia > Pirellulales > UBA1268 > BAIKAL-G1-2R. The sequence continues at coordinate 2,474 of CAIRDU010000471.1, read as the reverse complement.
CCGCCCGGATGGAGGAGTCGGATTTCAGTGCCACCGCATACGACCGGGTCTACGAGGCAGAGCGTCCGGAAATTTTTTTCAAATCGCTGGGGGAGAAAGCAGTTGGCCCCGGAGACACCGTAGGCATCCGCAGCGACGCACGTTGGAACGTGCCTGAGCCAGAACTGGCGCTGGTGATGAATGCCCGGGGCATCGTGGTGGGCTGCACGATTGGCAACGACATGAGTTCTCGCGACATCGAGGGAGAAAATCTGCTCTATTTGCCGCAGGCGAAAGTCTACGATCGCTCCTGTTCACTTGGGCCATGGATCACGCTGGTGGCCGATGAAACAACGATCCGTACGTGGACGATCGCCATCGCCATCGCGCGCGGCAGCCGCGATGTGTTTTGCGGCCAGACAGGCGTCGACAAGATCAAGCGATCGTTTGCCGATCTAACAGGGCACTTGTGGCGGTCGCAATCGTTTCCGCATGGCGTGGTGCTGCTGACCGGCACGGGCGTTGTGCCGGATGAATCGTTGACGCTGCTCCCCGGCGATCGTGTCTCGATCACGATCAGTGGCATCGGCACACTGGACAACACCGTACAGACCGTTTGAACATGGGAGATAACCGATGGCTTCGCTGCATGGGAACAACTTCATCGCCGGGTCGCTGCGAGGCCCCTCTGCAGATGCGGGGCAGGGTTCCGGCCGCCTGTACGTGGCTACAAGTCCGCTGGACGGCATGAAACTGCCGGGCCAGTTTTGGTTTGCTTCGCTGGAAGACGTTGGGGACGCGATGCAGGCGGCGGCGGGTGCGGCCCAGCCATTTGCCCTTACCAGCGGCGACCAGAGGGCCCGTCTTTTAGAGGCGATCGCCGAGGAGATTCTTGGGCTGGATGACGTGCTTTTGGAACGGGCCGCGATCGAGACTGCGCTGCCTGCTGCGAGGCTCACGGGGGAGCGAGGCCGAACAGTTGGGCAACTGCGATTATTTGCCGCAGTGGCCCGAGACTGCTCGTGGCTAGACGTTCGAATCGACCGATCGCAGCCCGACCGGCAACCGCTGCCGCGGTCTGATCTGCGACGGATGAAAGTGCCGATCGGGCCTGTGGTCGTCTTTGGAAGCAGTAATTTTCCGCTGGCGTTTTCAGTGGCCGGTGGCGACACCGCCAGCGCCTTGTGTACCGGCAACCCTGTTGTGGTGAAGGCGCACCGCGGACACCCGGGCACATCAGAACTTGTAGCCGGCGCGATTCAGCGGGCCGTGGCCGGCTGTGGCCTGCCGGCTGGCATCTTCTCGATGCTTCATGGTGAGGGAAGCGTGATCGGTACGGCACTTGTCACCCACCCGGCCACCCGCGCAGTTGGGTTCACGGGTTCGCGAGCCGCCGGGCGCGCTCTTGTGGATGCCGCTGGGGGACGGCCTGATCCGATCCCCGTTTTTGCAGAGATGAGCAGCCTGAATCCCGTATTCATTTTGCCTGGTGCCCTCGCTGATCGCACGCGGGAGATCGCGGAGGGTTTCAAGGCCTCGCTGACTCTCGGCGTGGGCCAGTTCTGCACGAAGCCAGGGTTGCTGTTTGCCGTGGAAGGCCCCGACTTGGTCCGTTTCCGCGCAGCCCTTCGAGAATGCGTCGCCGCGGCCCCTATCGGATCAATGCTTCACGCCGACATCCTAGCCGCATTCGACCGTGGCCGCACGGCTCTCTTGAACGTTCCCGGCACCACTGTGCTAGCGAGGTCAACAGCGATTGCAGAGGCCGTGAAGACACACGCTGCGCCGCTGGTGGTCGAGACAGATGCCGCGACGTTTCTTGCGCACGGCCAGTTGGCCGAAGAAGTGTTTGGCCCATGCAGCCTCCTCGTGGCTACCCCGACTGAAGCGGGCTTGCGAACGTTGGCGCGCGGGTTGGATGGCCAACTCACCGCCACGATCCATGGCACTCCTCAGGATCTTGCTGCGGCGGGTGACCTGATCCAGATTCTGTCGCAGACAGCAGGTCGCGTGATCGTGAATGGTTTTCCGACGGGCGTTGAGGTCTGCCACGCGATGCAACACGGCGGGCCGTGGCCAGCCACATCTGACTCCCGGTTTACGAGTGTTGGCAGCGCGGCGGTCGAGCGATTCGTGCGACCCATCTGCTACCAAGACGTGCCCGAGGCCCTCCTGCCAGAGCCGTTGAAAGATGCCAACCCGCTGGGGCTCGGGCGGTTGGTGGATGGGGTTCGTGCCTAGGAGGCCAGTGGCTCCCGTGCGGACTGGCACCCACGATGCGGGTGTAGAGCACTTGGACACCGGTGTACACTTGCTAGGGCAATCCCCGCCCGCAATCCCTACCAAAACAGAAACCCGATTCCATCCATGGCGGCAGGTCAACAGTACAGCACCGATCGCATGAGCGAAGCGGTCGCCAAGCCTGCCAAGCCAACGCGCTTGAAACGGCCGAACACCGTCACTGGACATATCTTTTGGGTGTATGTGTTCGGATT
>CAIRDU010000470.1 GCA_903877395.1 uncultured Planctomycetaceae bacterium | reverse complement strand
AGCCGTTCGCTCACCGGAAACACAGCCAACGTAGCCCCGTCTCCTTCGGTGAGCCAGTGTCGGTCGAGTTGGTCATCGCTCAGGCCAGCAGCCTTGAAATGAAAGTCGTCTAGGATCGTCCACTCGATGCCTGCCGCCGCGAGGTCGCGAGTCATGCCGGGATCCCACACACGCTCGGCCACCCACATGCCCGACACCTTTGTGGCAAACCGTCGCTCGAGCCACTCGGTATACGTTTGGATTTGCCCGATGCGATCGCGGGCTGGAAGCATCGCCAGCACTGGTTCGTGAAATGCTCCGCCTACGATTTCGATTTGTCGCGAAGCAACAAGCTGCGCGAGCCTGTCGAGATAGTCGGGGTGGTGGCGGTCAAACCATTCTGCCAGCGGGCCGCTGGTGTGCAAACCCAGACGGATTCCCGGATGGCGCTCAAGCAGATTTAAGAACGGCAGATAGCTGTCGTGATAGGCCTGCTCGATCACCTCGTCAAAATTACCGACGGGCTGATGGTCGTGGAGTACAAAGACAAAGCGAATGGCTGCAGACATGAAAAGACGCTCTGGCGTGGCGGCGGCGTTTGGATGCAATGCGGGAGGCGGTCGTACGGGACCGCCCGATTCTCTGTGTTGGCGGCTGCTGCGCCAAACGGCATTGTGTGCTTTATGGCAGAGAATGGCCGTTGCGACCGCCGGTTTGTAAGGCCGGTAACGGTTGGCGAAACTTTTTGTGCACCCCGAGGCCGGTTTCCACGGCGGATGAGGCCTCTCGTAACCGGCGGGCGGAATCCTCGGCCGAAAACGTCGTGATGTGGCAACCGGTGCCGAGTTCGAAGCCAGCCAGACTGGCCAACCTCGGCAGGATCTCTAGATGCCAGTGCCAGTTGCTTGGGATTTTTCCGGCATGGCATGCCGCAGCAAATGGTGCTTGATGGAGCCACCAGTTGTAGTCGGCTCCGGGAACCAGCCGATCCAGTGCGCCGATAAGCCGCTGCGTGAGATCGGCCAAAGCATCCAGACGCGACGGCGATGTGGAATGAAAATATGGCTCGGGGGTGCGAGGCACGATCCACGTTTCAAATGGCTGGCGGGGCGCCACAGGCACGATCGCCACCAAGTCGCCGGATTGCGTCACGATGCGTCCGTCGGTTTCGGCTTGGCGGAGCATCTCGCCAAATGGGTCTGCGGTGCGGCGCGCTGCAGCCAACTCTTCGGCCATGGTTGGTGGCACGAAGTCGAGCGCGACAAGCTGGCTGTGGAGATGTTCGAGCGATGCTCCGGCACGCGGCCCAGAGTTTTTAAAGACAGTGGCCCAGGCCAGATCGCCTCGCTCAGCAAATGCTTCGATCCGCCGCCGGCAAAGCTCCCATGCGTCGCGCCACTGCTGAGCTTGGATGGACAGGATCGTACGATCGTGGAGCGGTGATTCGATCAAGACATCGTGCACCCCGTGCGCCGCACGAAAGCCGCGAGCGTTCATCTGACCAGAGATGGCATCTGAAATGGCGCCGGGGGGTCGACAATCTTCCACGACCGGAAAGCGGTTTGGAATGATCCGCACGTTCCACGGCAAGGCGAGCGAGTCTGGCAGTCGCAACACATCCGGTGGCGCAAGCGACTCATTGCCCGCACAAAACGGGCAGCCCGCAATGGGGCGGTTTGAATCCCCGAGTGACGCAGGCGACAAGTCGCTGGACTGACTGCCCACATCGCAAGGACGGTCGGCCCGCTTGGGCGCGATAAAGACAGTGCGCATCGCCATGGCATCGTGGTGCAGGCGCGGTTCGCGGGAGTCGCCATACGGCTGGGGAACGCTGTGCTGATGGGGGGTTTCAGAAGCCATGGTTCCCAGAGTATTGCACGAATCCCGCAGGAGCATTTCAGCAGCCGTGTTGAACCCTTCCGCGGGCGTCCGTACACTCAGCAGACATCCGCACCCCTTTCCGGAGAATTTTTCCATGCTCACCGTAGGCGACGCGTTTCCGCAGTTCACTTGTCAAGCCTGTATCGGCACAGGGAAGGACGATGTGAAGCTGCTTTCGAATGCCGACTACACAGGCAAATGGGTGGTTTATTTTTTTTATCCGAAGGATTTCACGTTTGTTTGCCCGACGGAATTGGCCGAGTTCAACAAGCAACTCAAGGCTTTTAGCGACCGCGATACCAGCGTAGTAGGTGGCAGCACCGATAATGAGTATGCGCACATGATGTGGCGGCGATCGCATCCAGACCTCAAGGAGCTGGCCTATCCGCTCATCGCCGCCCAGAAGCTCGCCCCCGAATTGGGGATTCTCGAAAAGACAGAAAGCTACTGCCTGCGGGCGACGTTCATCGTAGATCCACACGGCGTGATCCAATGGGTGGACGTCAACCAAGGCCGCGTAGGCCGCAACGTGGCTGAAGTGCTCCGCGTGCTGGATGCTCTCCAGAGCGATGAGCTCTGCCCATGCAACTGGAAGAAGGGCGATCCCTACATCAAGGTTGGCTGAGCCGGGCTCACCAGTGGCTTGCGAGACTATTTTCATGCCGCCAAAACGCCGCGATCCTTCTCTGCTGAAAGGCCAGCGGTCTTTGCACAGACCGTGGTCGCAGAAATTTTCCGACGCTTTTCGGGGCCTTTCCCGCGCAGTCCGCAGCCAATCCAGTTTTGCAGTGCACCTCCTTGCAGCTGTGGCTGTGCTGGTGGCCGGGGGTGTGCTGGGAGTGTCGCTGATCGAGTGGTGCCTGCTTGTCGGTGCGATTGGCTTCGTGCTCGTCGGAGAGATTTTCAATACGTCCATTGAGTCGTTGGCCAAAGCGGTTGATCGCAGGCAGCATCCCCGGCTACGAGATGCGCTCGATATGGCCAGCGCAGGCGTGCTCGTCAGCGCTGGTGTAGCCGCTGTCATCGGGGCCCTCGTGCTGGGGCACCGCGCCTGGGACTGGCTGGGCGCAGGCTGAAGCAGGCTGGGGGCTGGGGAGGACTGGCGCAGTTGACCACGTTCCGCGTGCCCCCTTAGATTTTCACCGCTTGGAAGGTCCCTTTGGATCGGAAGCCTCGACGAAATTCTTGGTAACCCACACACCACTTAGGAAAGATTACGATGCGAAAATTATTGGCCGAAGCGATTGGCACATTCTGGTTGGTGCTCGGCGGATGCGGCAGCGCCGTGCTGGCCGCTGGGTATCCGGAACTGGGCATTGGGTTTTTGGGCGTGTCGCTGGCATTTGGTCTGACGGTGCTCACGATGGCCGCGGCGATCGGCCACATCTCGGGCTGCCATTTGAATCCCGCCGTCACAGCCGGACTCGTGGCAGGCGGACGGTTTCCCGCGAAGGAACTGCCCGGCTATGTGATCGCTCAGGTGGTCGGCGGCATTGCTGGGGCGGGCGTGCTCTATCTGATTGCGCGAGGTGCGCCTGGTTTCAATCTGGCCGATGGCTTTGCCTCCAATGGCTATGAGGCCCACTCGCCCGGCAAGTATCCGCTGGTGAGTTGCTTCATCATTGAGGCAGTGCTTACGGCCATGTTTGTGTTTGTGATCAATGGAGCAACGGATATCGGCGGAACAAAAGAGAAGCGGCCGGGCACGCTCATTGCACCGATTGCGATAGGCCTCTGTCTCACGCTCATCCATCTGCTGAGCATTCCGGTCACAAACACATCGGTCAACCCAGCCCGCAGCACGGCCACGGCCCTCTTTGTGGGCGGCTGGGCGGTTGAGCAACTTTGGCTGTTTTGGGTGGCGCCGATCCTCGGCAGCATCGTCGGCGGTCTGCTCTACCGCAGCGTGGCAGCATCGAACGAATAACCGGTGGCTGCCACCGTTGATTGGCTAGGGCTCTTCAAACGCTTCTACGACTACGCGGGCCGGCGGCAAGCTGGCCAGAAAGACGCGGCCGTATGGTTTTGTGAGCATCCGCGGATCCAGGATCACAACCGTGCCTCGATCCTCGCCAGTGCGCACCAGCCGACCAAAGCCCTGCTTCAGTTTCAGCACAGCCTCGGGGAGTTGATACTCCATAAAAGGATTGCCGCTGGCGGCCCGAATCGCTTCGATGCGGGCCGCCACCAGCGGCCGATCCGGCACGGCAAACGGCAGCTTGGTAATGATCACGTTCACCAACTGATCTCCCGGCAGATCGATCCCTTGCCAAAAACCATCGGTGCCCAAGAGCACGCTGGCGGGACCTTCCCGGAAATCCGCCAACATCTGTGAGCGATTCAAACCATCGGCTTGGCTCACCAACCTGTAGCCCTGCTGAGCGCACCAGCCCACAAGCCCCGCCGAAGCCTTCGCGAGCGACGCGAGGCTCGTGAACAACACCAGGGCGCGGCCTTCGCTCCGCTGGACATAGCGGCGGATCATCTGGACAACCGCCTTGTCATAAGCATCCCGCGAGGTTGGATCGGGCAGCCGATCAATCAGAATGAGTTCGGCCTGCGAGTGGTAATCAAATGGGCTCCCCAGCCTCGCGCTTGCCGCTGCGCCCAGGCCAAGCCGACCTCGCAGAAACGCAAACGGATCGGCCGCCTCACGCGTCACTGTGCTCGATTCGCCGATTTGAATTTCCTCGATCCCTGACTCATCCACCCGACAGGCCTTGCCCACGGCAAGCGTGGCACTGGTAAGCACGACTGTGCTCACGCGATCAAAAAGCTCGCGTTTAAGCATCGCACCGACATCCACAGGCGCGCTTGCCAACTTCACGCGTTCGTGGCCCCTCCGGGTGCGGTGGGCCTCGACCCACCACACGCTCCCGGGATCGCTCTGCTTGAGCCAGCATCGCACGGCGCCCGCCATCGCAGTCAGCCGATCGGCAAGTGAAAAGAAGTCGTGACGCTCGGCCTCCTTGGCAATGCCTCCGGCAGCCTGACGAATTTTTCCAGCCAGCCCCACCATGGCATCGCCCAACGTATCGGGCACAAGATTTGGCGCCGCCACACGCCATGGAGATTCGCCACGAACAGCCAGCGACGCTCGCACGCCATCGAAGAACTCTTCGGCAGCCATGCGGGTTCGCAGCACATCCAATTCCAGATCTTTCATGGAATAGTGCACCAGCAGGCCGCGGTGGGTGCGTTCGTTGTAGAGCTTGGAAAGCACGTGATCGACCGTGCCGCTCGACACACCGATGCCGAGGTGTTCGCCCGCCACGCTTTCGATCATGTGCGCTTCGTCGAAGATGACGACATCGTAATTGGGCAGTAGGCTCGCGCCGCCCCGCCGCAAGGCCAAGTCGGAAAAGAAAAGCGCGTGATTCACGACGAGCACCTGCGCATGGGCCATGCGTCGCCGTGCAGCGTAGTAGAAACACTGCTGATGCGTCGGGCAGGCGCGGCCCATGCAGTTGCTCGAGTCGCTCTGAATTTCATCCCACACACCGGCCATGGGGGCCACGGGTACGTCAGCCAGCGATCCATCGGCCGTCTGCTTTGCCCAGGTCGACATCGCGTGCAGCTCTGTCAGTTCGCGATCGTTTTGAAAAAGGCTGCCCGATCGCTCCACGGCCAGCGCCAGTCGTCGTAGGCTCACGTAGTTGCCGCGGCCCTTCACGAGCACTGCCGAAAACTCTCTCGGCATCACGGAGGCAACCAGCGGAATATCTTTTGTGACGAGTTGTTCCTGAAGTGCGATTGTGTGTGTCGAAATCACGACCCGTCGGGGCCTGGATCCTGCCGCCTCGTCAGCGGCGGGCTCTAAGGCCGATTCACGATCCCAATCAGGCTCTGATGGAACGACGGCCACGGCACGGCCAGGCGCATCAACCTGATCGGCAGTAACGGCTAGCACCGCAGGCACGAGGTAGGCGAGACTCTTGCCAACACCTGTGCCAGCTTCCACGATGGCATGCCCTCGGCTGGCGATAGCAGCGGCCACGATGCGTGCCATCTCCAACTGCTGAGGGCGCGATTCCCAGCCAGCGAGCCGGGCAGCCAGCCGCCCTCCAGGCGCCAGAAGATCATCAGGAGTCGACATGCGGTGTACTCTAACTGATCGGCAGCGATTTCAGGGCTGCGTGTCGTGAACGTGGCGGACTGTTGCTTGGGCTGGATTTTCAGGCCTTGAGAAGTACAAGTAGTCTGTTGGCATCGGTTTCTTATCGTCCCCCATTCCCACACCCCGCAGGAAGCTACTGTGGCTCAATCAACCGGTTCACAGAAAGCTTGGGGCGGCGTTTTTCGCGAGCCGACCGACAAGCGGGTCGAGGCGTTTTCCCAGAGCGTATCGTTTGACAAACGACTTGCCGATGACGATATCGATGCTTCAATCGCCCATGCGAAGATGCTCGTAGCGTGTGGTTTGCTCACGGTGCCGGAAGCAGATGCCATTGTTGCAGGCCTCGAAGAGATTCGAGTCGACATTGCTGCTGGCCGCTTCGAGTTCACTGCGGCCAAGGAAGATATCCACCTTCACATTGAGTCGGCGCTCACAGCCAAGCTCGGCGATACCGGTCGGAAGCTCCACACGGCCCGCAGTCGAAACGATCAGGTGGCCACCGATCTGCGACTCTACTGCCGTCGGGCGATCGACCGACTGGATCGTGGGCTCATCGAACTCCAGCGTGCGTTTCTCGGTTTGGCCATTCGCGAACAGGGGCTCGTCATTCCTGGCTACACGCATCTGCGTCGCGCACAGCCTGTGTTGGCCTCGCACCAGTTACTGGCATGGTGCGAAAAGTTCGCCCGCGATAGGGAGCGTCTGGCCGACTGCCGAAAGCGAACCAATATCCTGCCGCTAGGCTCCGGCGCGATGGCCGGCACGAGCCTGCCGATCGACCGCGAGCATGTGCAGCAGTCGCTGGGATTTGAAGGGCTTGCGGCCAACAGTCTGGATGGCGCCAGCGATCGCGACTTCGTTTGCGAACTGGCATTCGTGCTGTCGTTGGCAGCGGTGCATCTCTCTCAGTGGGCAGAGGAATGGATTCTCTGGAGCACCGAGGAGTTTGGTTTTCTCCGACTGCCGGAGGGGTTTTGCACGGGCAGTTCGATCATGCCGCAGAAGATCAACCCGGATGTGCTGGAATTGGTGCGAGGCAAATCGGCCCGAATGATTGGCAACGTGCAGTCGCTTCTTGTGCTCATGAAGGGGTTACCCACCGCGTACAACCGCGATCTGCAAGAAGACAAGGAGGCGATCTTTGATTCTATCGACACGCTCGAAGCGATGCTGGGCGTAGCGGCACCCCTGGTAGCGGGCACGAAATTTGATCACACGAGGGTGGCCGCAACTCTCGAACGCGGGCATCTGGATGCCACCAGCCTGATGGAGGCAATCATTGCCGAAGGCGTGCCGCAACGCTTGGCCCACGAGGCAGTCGGCCACCTCGTGCGACTGGCAATGACCCGTAATGTGTCGCTGGCAGAGCTTTCCGATGAGGAGTTTTGTCGGGAATACGCAGGCTGGAATGGTTCGCTTCGCAGCGCACTTGGGGCATCCAGGGCGGTTGAACGGATGGTGAGTTTCGGCTCGACCGCCCCGGCCCTGGTTGCCGACCAAATGGCTGTATGGCAGCGGCGACTCGATTCCGCCTCCGAGGCGTAACGGTCGCTAGTCCATCGGCATTGCGGCACGGAAACACTTTTATGACCCTCGCTTTGTTGTGCGTGCTTCCGCGCCAACGCGCGATTCTGCAAATGCTGCTGGCGTGCCTTTGCAGTGGCTGGATGAGCTTTGTCGTGGCAGTTGCCGACCCGCCATTGGATAGCCTCAGCCAAGCGGTTGTGGATTCGCTGGCCTCTCCTCCCCGCACGACCGCGACAGAATTGTTGGATGCCGCGCTGAAGGCATCGGATGTCGAAGCCTCGGGGGTAGCCAAAGACTATTTTAAAAAGCTCGTGGATGTGCTGGAAGCAGCGGGCGACAAACGGCTCGATCTGCTGGCCGATCTGGGCGACTTTGCCGACTCTGGTTCACTGCTACGATTCCAGAGAACGATTGGGCCTAGCGACCCGAGCGTGGGGCCAATCGTTGCAGCGATGAGCGAGGCGTCGAGGCTCCGCCACCGCGACCCCAAGCGGCTTTCGCGGGCCGCTGAAGATCTGCGGGCCGGTTCGTATGCCATGCGTCTGGCGGCGATCGATCAATTGGCCCACGCGCGTGTCGATGCGCTGCCGGTGCTTGTGGATCTCCTCCAGACTGACGATCCGGCAGGGCAGCAGGCTCGCGGTTTGGCACGCGCTTTAGTCTACGATCTGCGAAACGATGCGATCCAGCCGCTACTGACGTGGCTAGATTCCGACGACTTGGCGCACTGGCCAGGCGTGATTGCGGCAATCGATGCCTGCCAAGCCGACAACGCGTACGCATTTCTACTCGCGCCGGCATGCGTGCCCGGCACGCCTCCTGCCGCGCAAGAGCGGGCCATCACGGCGCTCATCCTCCATGCCCAGCGATGCCGGCAGGCTGCAGGTGATTGGGTGGATGGAAGCGTGCCGCAAGGCGGGGATGGCAGGGATGTGCCAGATGCAGCAGCAGCCATCGCAATCGTATCGCAGCGACTGGACCAAGTGCTCACCCCAGCTGGCTTGCCTCCAACGGATCACTTGCTTCCCCAGACCAACGAAACAGTCGAGCGATTTTTCTGGAACGCCGCAGCCAACCAACTGGTATCCGTCAAGCTGACTCCTCGGACAGCTCGCAGCTTGGAGGCCAGCCATCTGGCTCGCGACATGTTGGCGCTGAGCGTGAGCGATCCTAATGGCGTGCGGCTGGTGCTCCTATCGCAGCTGGAAGAAACGCTTGTGACATTTGAAAATCAGGCGGGGGTACCTGCAGAAATTCCAGCCGACAATCCTGTGCAGGATCTGGCAAAAGCAAAAGATCCGGCGAAAGATCGGGCGAGGGGTCCGACAAAAGATTTGGGCACGTTGACGAACCAGATCGATCCCAAGCAACTCGAAGCCGCACTCACCGGCCCCGACGGCTTAGACCCGATGGTTGTCGCAGAGGTGCTTTCTATGGCGTTGGAACGTGAGATGCCCGAGGCCGCCGCCGCCGCAATCCACGTGCTTGAAAACGCATACGCCCACGCGCCCAATGGATCAATTGCAACACTGCCTCCAACCACACGTAAGTTGCTTGTGCATCTGCTTGACGCTTCCGACGACACGCTGGCATATGCGGCAGCTCGAGCACTTGTGTTGTCGGCAGGAGATCCACCCTATGCGGGCTCCAGCCGGGTGCTCGCGGTGCTGTTGCGAATGGCAACGTCTCGCGGCAACGATCGGGCAATCATCGCCCATCCCGATGTGGCTGTCGCGCAGCGATTGGCAGCGGATGTATCGCGGCACGGCTACCAGACGGTGCGAGTGTCGACTGGCCGCGCTGCGGTGTTGGCGGCTAGGGAAAGCTGCGATACGGTGCTCGTGCTTTTAGCTGCGAGGCTGACGCTTCCCACGGTGATGGAAACGGTGCAGTTTATCCAGCAGCCCGGTGCCGGAAAGAGTCCGCCAGTGATGATTGTTGTGGATCCACTCGACGACGATGCCCGCGGCAAAAAGCTCACGCGTTTAATTCTGCAAGCAGGCGACTGTCCGGGCGTGGCAATCGTCGATGGGCTGGAGAGCTTTTTTCAGGCTACTGTCGATCCCGACACAGCCCAGAAGCAGTCCTCAGCCCGTTTCCCCGAAGTGCTGGCAACGATCACCGACCCGTCAGTAGCCGACCAGGCCGTTCGGCAGCAGCGGGCCGGAGAGCGGCTCGCTCGGGCCAGACAATCTTTGAACCTGCTGGCACTTCTGGCCGCCCGCGGATGGGATGTGAGTGCAGCAGTGCCCACGGCGAGCCTGGCGCTCTCACACGAACTGCTCTTCCCCCCTGCCCTCTCCCTCTTGTCGGCCGTTGGTTCAGCCGAGGCCCAGCAGGCGATCCTACGACAGGCCTATGCCAGCGATCTGCCACAACCAGCTAGAAATGCGGCTGGAGCCGCGTTTGGGGACAGCGTGGATACGTTTGGTATTTTGCTGGAAAGTCATGACCTGCTAGCCGCCTACAGGAAGTACAATCGGGCTCCGGATGTAGACAGCCGCGAGGTTTCCGGCGCGATTCTCAACACGCTTGAAGCCACTCTTCACACCCTCCACCCCACTCCCGCCGATGCTGCGCAATCCCAGTCATCCCGGTGATGACCCCACCGCCTCCCCGATTCGAGAATTGATCGGATCAGGCCCTGCGATGCGGGAGGTATATGCGATGACGCGGAAGGTCGCCCCGTCGAATGCATCCGTGCTCTTGATTGGCGAAACGGGAACGGGGAAGGAATTGGTGGCCAAGGCGATTCACCAACTCTCGCCCCGGGGCACCGGGCCATTCATACGAGTCAACTGCGGTGCACTTTCTGAGAGTTTGCTGGAAAGCGAACTCTTCGGCCACGTCCGGGGCTCGTTCACCGGTGCTGTCGCCAACCGCACAGGTCGCTTCGAGGCAGCACACACCGGCACAATCTTTTTGGATGAAATCAACTCCACAACGCCGAAGCTTCAGGTGAAATTGCTGCGAGTATTGCAGGAGCGAGAATTCGAGCGGGTGGGCGACACCGAGACGATCCGTGTTGATACACGAGTGATTGCCGCGAGCAACCGTGAACTGCTCGACGAGGTTGCGAAGGAAACGTTCCGCGAAGATCTCTACTACCGGCT
>CAIRDU010000469.1 GCA_903877395.1 uncultured Planctomycetaceae bacterium | reverse complement strand
GTGGGGGCTGTCTCCGGTCATTTCCTGCGCGCAGGAAACGTCGCTTGTGGGCGAAGAGCGAGCCAAACTCGATACGTTCGAGGGGGTCACGCTGGACAAGGCCGATAAGGTCTATGTCGCAAAAGATTATCCCCGTGCGCTCGCGGAATACGATGCGTTCATCCTGCAGTTTCCAGAATCAAAACTGGTGGCGTATGCCATTCACCGCAAGGCTCGGTCGCTGCAGTGGCTAGAGAAGCGATTTGAGGCCATTAAGGTGTACGAGGAGGTGCTCGACTTTTTTCCCAACGACGTGAAATATGCCGCGGCGTCACTTTTTCGGATTGGCGAGTGCCACCAGCAAAACGGCGATGTCGAGAAGGCCATCAAGACGTGGCTGGAGTTGGCCGACGATGCCGACTACGCCAAGGAGCCACTGGCCGCTGTGGCTTTGAACCACCTGGCAGAAAACTTTATCAAGCAGGGCAAGGCAGACGAAGGGTCCAAGCGTTATGAGCAGGTGGCACTCACGTTTCGGGCCTCCAATCCCCATGCTGCAATGAATGCCATTGCGAATGTGCGTACGCACTACGTGCGTACGCACCCAAATGCCGAGAAGCTGAGAGCTTTCTATGTCGCGGCCCGCACGTTCGGGCCCAATCCTCAAAACCCCCCCGCCGATGAAGCCACCGACGCTCTGTACTGGACGAACGTGGTCGCTGCGATTCAAGCCCACGGCACCTTTACCGATCTCCAAAAAGACCAGAGAGACACGTACTACCGCTACTGGGCCGGGCAGATGCAAGGAAAGATGGTCGCCGACGACACGTTTCAAATTGCATTGGCGCAGTGGATGCGAGTCTACGAGAAAGATGATTCGCTCTGGGCAAAGCGTCTCGATAAGCAGTTTGCCGACGGACAAAAAGAAGGGAATTACGCTCGCGTGGTGCGGTGGATCGGCCTCTTTGCGCCGCTCAAGGACAAAGCCGACGAGTATTATCAGAAGCTCGATTTTGCCAAAATGTCCAACGCAGACGTTCAAAATCTCGTGGTGACGCTGGTGGACGTGAACGGCAACGTGCCAATGGCAAAAAATGCTTTGCAGAAGGTTCGTATCGACGGCCTGTCAGACGATGCCAGAATGGCGATGATCGGCTGGTTGCAGGGGCGATGGCAGTTGCCAGGCACCCGCGAGTTGGCGGTTCAAACGTGCCGGGGCTTCAGCGATCCCGTGCGAGGAAAGATGCAGGCCCTCCGGTATTACCACTGGCGGTGTCAAAATCCCCAGATCCGTATCAAGGAAGACTTTTCAGAGGGCCTTGCGCTGGCGGGCGAACTCGTAGGCGTGCCGGAACTGGCCAGGGAAACGTTTTCCATTCGCGGCAACCTCCTTCAGTGGTCGGGCAAATACGAGGAGGCGATTAAGGCCTATCAACAGGCGGACAATCCGCCCACAACGCTCTTTTTGATTGCCGACTGTCAGCACGCCCTTGGAAAGCTGGAGCCAGCTGTAACCCAACTCCGCGAGATCGAGAATTTCTTCAAGGATCACGCTGCGGTTGCGGCGCTGCGGATTGCGTATCTCTACCGGGATGCTGGCATCAAAGACAAATACGTGTCCGCCCTGCGGGGCGTGCTGAAAAAATATCCACAGAGCGGCCAGTCGAGCGAGGCTCATCAGCGGCTGGAAGAAATGGGTCTACCGATCGGCGGCGGCGTGGATGCCGACGCATCCTGACGCAAACACACGGGACACGCTTAAGAGTAATACTTGTATGACTCACCAAAACGATATGCATTTCTGTTGTTCTTGGACGACTCTGGTGGCCCGCAGCAGAGCTAGGCCTTCGCGGATAGCCATTGCGGTCGCCGTAGCATGCGCGGTCCCCCTCGCAGGGGCGTTCGTGTTGCCCCCTTCTGTCGCCGAGGCGCAGCGTGCTGCCAGATCGCGAGAGCCAAAGGCCGACGGCGGAGCCTACGCCGCGTTTCAGTTGCTGCGGCGAGGTCAGGAATTGCTTGACTCTGGGGAGCATGACCGTGGTGCGAAGATCATGGAGACGATCATCGAGCAGTATCCCGGCGACCCGATTCGGTTCAAGGCATACCTCGCACTTGGCAAGCACGCGCTCTCTCGCAGCGAGCAGTTGGAGGCAATCGGCTACCTCCGCAACCTGAAGGGGCTCGAACAGCCCGGCGTTGAAATGGATGCCGAAGCCCGCGAACTGTTTCTGGAAGGGCTCTATCTGCAGGGGATCGCCTATTTTCAAACGCGACAGTATGCCGCGGCGTTTCCGCTGCTTCGACGAATTACAAACGATTTCCCAAACACCGTCTGGGCAAACCAGTCGTACTACTACATAGGGATGTGCCATTTTGCCCAGGGCAACTGGAGTAAGGCGATTGAGTCGCTTGGTTTGGTGGGCACGTTCGTCGACCCGAAGAGCAACTCCGTGGAATACGCCGAGGCTGGCAGGCGTTTCTACGTCAAGATTCACGACACCGACCTGCCAGTGCTGGAGATGCTCGGACAGGAACTCAAGGTGATCGTGACGTCGGCTAGCGGCGACTCGGAAACAGTCTCTCTGGTGCCGCTGCCCGGCGATGAAAATGCTTCCATCGGTTCGGTTGCCACGGCACTTGGCACGGCGGTGCCAGGCGACGATGTTTTGCAAGTGATCGGTGGCGATACGATTCGCACGCTGTACGTGGACGGCAACACGCTCGACGGCAAGAAGGATGTGGATCGCTCTCGAGATGTGAAGGTTGTATCCACCGCTGCAGTCACGTTCACGCGGGGCGACTACGAATCGCAGGCGGTGGCCGCATTTCTGGGCCAGCCGATATTTCTTGTGCTTTTTGATGCCGATCTCGATCGTTCGCCTCAGGCCGATTCAGCGAAGATTCGAATCCTCTCGCGATTCAAGGAAGAGGAGCCTGACGAACAAGCTGGCACCGTGCAAGCGGGCGTGGATATTGAAAAGATCCTCCGCAGTGAGGAAAACGCATGGCAGACTCGCGACGAGATCACCATCTCGCTGGGGGAACTCCGGGCCGTGATTAAGGCAGAGGGAAGTGCCAGCGCGGCAAGCGATCCAGCCGGCAGCTCGCCGGCAGCCCCACAGCCACAACTGGCCACTCATGCCATACACACCGGCCGGTTTGGCGGCCAATGCAACGTTGCGGCCGTTCAGGGCGATCAACCGATCGACCGCGCCGATGCGGTGCTGACGGTGGGGCTGGGCGACGAGGTTGTGGCCGTCTACGTGGATGAGCTGCACATGAGCGGCCCTGCGGATGGCGATCAAGCCAGTGGCACAATCGTGCCGCGCAACGTCACGGCCACGACAACGGTAGCCAGCGAGATCGATAGCAAGCCACGGGCGGTGCAATACGACGTGGCAGACCCGGTGATTTCCGCCAAGAAAAATCTAGTGGAATCCTCGGCCTATCTGGAGTTGGGACGCATCTTTAAGGCGATGGGCCTCGTGAAGGGCGCGGGTGAAAAAGTGGGCGAGGGGTTGAGCCGAGTGGATCCCATCATCAAGCAGTCGG
>CAIRDU010000468.1 GCA_903877395.1 uncultured Planctomycetaceae bacterium | reverse complement strand
GTTTTATGGCGCATCGCGAAGCCGCCACACTCCTCGTGCCAACGCAACCGCTGGGAGTGCTGTTTGGCGAGCGACTCGTGGAGTGGCTGGAGAAGCAAGGCGTTGCCGTTGAAACTGATCGCATGGTTACGGCCATCGATCGCGGTCCAGACTCACTGATCAGCTGGGTGCGGTGCGGCGATTTGGCCATTCCCTGTGATGCGGTCATTGTGGCCTTGCCTTGGAAGCAGACCGCCCGACTGCTACCCGATCTGGTGCCCGCTGCCGATGAGCAGCTGGCTGGTTCGCCCATTACAGCAGTACACGTGTGGTTTGATCGGGACGTGATTGACTTGCCGCATGCCGTGCTGGTGGGCCGCGTGTCGCAGTGGGTATTTTGTCCATCGGTTAGTGATGTGACCGTTGGCGCAAGCACTCCCTGTACAGCAAAAGGTTATTGTCAGGTGGTGATCAGCGCATCACGAGGATTGCTCGGGGGCAACCGCGAGCAACTGCTCGAAACGGTCGTCGGAGAATTGCGAGAACTTTTTCCACGGGCCCGTGAATCGCAGGTTGTGGATGCGCGGATTGTGACCGACCCAACAGCTGTTCTGTCGGTGCGTCCAGGAGTCGAGCGGTTTCGGCCACCCTCCCGCACAGCCATTGGCAACCTCTTTCTGGCCGGCGATTGGACGGCCCCCGGATGGCCATCCACGATGGAAGGGGCTGTACGCAGCGGTCGCATCGCGGCGGCTGCAGTGGCCAAGGACTCCAGGATGCCATCAATGCCGCTCACCGCGGATTTGCCAAAAAACTTTCTGGTTCGGCTGATCACAGGCAGGGAGTGAGCCGCAAGAACCAAGAGTCGCACTCTCGCCGCTCCATAGTGGGAGCAAATAATGGAGCAACAAAAAAGGCTTTTTTAGGCAGATTTTCATCTGTTGTGGTCCGCCTGTAGGGGCAAAAGCTGCTCACGGGAAAGAAATAATCGAAAGGGTTGTCTGGTTTGTAAAAGTGAACTACTGTTGGGTATTCAACCAATTCGTGTCGATTCTTCAAGAGGAAAGTCACTCATGATCAATGTTGCCAGTGCCGGAGTGAGCGATGTCGCCTCGCTGTCGAGTGTTTGGGCGGTTATGGAGGCGGCTCGGGCAGGCGCAGCCGATGCTCAGAAGGCAGCCGAAGGTTTAGCGAAAGGTTTTCTGCCTGCGGTGTCGAAGGCGCTCGCCAGCGGTACGCATGCAACCGGTTTTGCTATCGGCTATGCGGTTGTATTCCCAGCATATCTCGTCGTGCAGATTCTGCCCCGCCAGAACGCCATTATGTATGGCCTAGCCGATGGCGGTCGAGCCGGCTTGGATCTAGCAAAAGAGTCGCTGCGTCCTGCACCGCAACCGATGCTCTCGATCGCTCCTGTTTCTGCATGATCCGATTGTATTTCTTCCCGATTCCTTATTCCCGCATTGCATCTTCCGTGTGTCTGTTCTCTCCCTCTCCCCTCATGTGAAAGTGTTTTCATGACTCGCTCTGAGTTTGGCTATTTCTGTGCCGGTATGGCTGCTGGGGCCGCGGGGCATGCGGCGTTTCCACAGCTCAAAGAGAAGTTTTCCCCCTATCTGGCTGGCGCTGCTGTTTTTGCTCAGCAGGCATTTGGGGATGCCATGAAGAGCGCCATGGAAACGGTTGAGTCGATGCAGCGGGCAGGCGAGCCTGTGGGGAGTGAGTTTTTTGCAGCCAAGCCAGTCGCTGATGCTGGTTCGGCGGCCTCGGCCACCGCTCGTGGCGCGGCCTGAGGCTGAACGTGGCTCAGCCAACCGTTCATGGCAAGATTGAAATCACTGGACGCACAACGAATGAAGAAGCGCGTTTCTCACCACTGGAATCTGCATCATGGACGTACGCATTACATTTCCTCGGTTAGGCTTTATTCAGGTCGATGGGGCGTTATTTGCTGACTCCAGCAGCGAGGCCTGTAAGCGGTTTGTATCGTGCGCATTTGAGGTGGAAGCCATCCAGCAGGTGCTCGTGACGGGCGGCCGGAGGTCCCGCGTCATGCTCAGCTACGCGACCCAGAAGGCTTCGCCTCGCGAGATCGTGGCCCAGATCGCAAAGAATCTCGCCCGTCAGCCCTTGGCGAGCCACTCTGCAACAGGCCATGAATCGCCAGACAATGGCGTGTCGACGGCCGCGTCCTTGGGGCCGGTCGCCCAGCCTTTAGCTGGGGCCGTTGACTCGCTGCTGGCCCGTGACCGACGTGGGGCGATGCGACTCGAGCGGCACGAAGGCCGCGTCTCCGGTTGGTGCATTGTGAAGGAGAGTCCGGGCCGCGTGACATTGCGGCACCCGGTGCTCCACCGCAAGGCAGATGTCGCGCAGGCCATCGAGCGAGAATTAATGAGCGTGCTGGGGATTGATCGCTACGCCACCAGCACGTTTTTCTCGACGGTCACCGTCGACTACGACCGCCGCCAGCTCTCCCGCAGCCAAGTGGTCGAGATTCTAGACGGCGTGCTGGCAGGCACCGAGATTCCAACCAAGCTCGATAAGCTCGATCTTTCACTCCCCATTTGTACCGCCTCCATGCCGCTGGCCGCAGCGGCGCAGTTTGCTTTTCCGCCGCTGTTGCCAGTGGCCGCTGCGGTGTTTGCGTATACGTCGATCCCCTGCTTCAAGGGCTCGTACCAGTTGATCTTTAAGGAAAAGCGGCTGGGATGCGATGTGCTGGACGTTCTCGTTGTGGTGGGCTGTCTGTCCACGATGCAGATTTTCCCGGGGAGCATTCTGTGCTGGTGTTTGGCGCTTGGGCGAACGCTGGTGCGTCGGACCGAAGACCGTTCCAAAAAAATGCTGCTGAATGTGTTTGGCAAGCAGCCCCGATACGTCTGGCTCGTGAAAGACGGATTGGAAGTGCAGGTGTCCATGAGCACGCTGCAGCAAGGCGATGTGATTGTCGTCAATACAGGCGAAGTGGTGCCAGTGGACGGTGTTGTGGCCGAGGGCATTGCCATGATCGACCAGCACGCTCTGACCGGCGAGAGCACGCCAGCGGAAAAAGGTCCTGGCGACCGGGTGTTTGCGTCAACCATCATGGTGGCAGGCAAGCTCTTTGTGGCTGTTGAAAGTAGCGGTACAGAAACGGCCAGTGCCAAGATTGGAAAAATTCTGGCTGACACCGCCGGTTACAAACTCTCACGCCAGCACGCCGGCGAGCGACTGGCGGACAGGGCTGTTTTGCCAATGATGGCTCTGGGGGCGTTGGGTTATTCGACGCTTGGCCCAGCGGGAGCCGTGGCAATTGTGAATTGCGATTTAGGCACCGGTATCCGGATGGCCGCGCCCTTGGCGATGCTCAGTTCGCTGGCGCTGTGCGCCAGCAAGGGCATTCTGATTAAGGATGGCCGAGCGCTGGAGCTCATGAGTGAGATCGATACGGTGCTCTTCGACAAAACGGGCACGCTTACGCGGGAGCGGCCTGAGGTGGGCGTCATTCACGCGTGCGCCCCGTGGGACGGGCAGACGATTCTGCGGTACGCTGCCGCTGCCGAGCATAAATTTCACCATCCCATTGCGCTGGCTATCCTGCACGAGGCTCAGATCCGCGGCATCGAATTGCCCACCGTCGCGGACACCGAATTCAAGGTGGGGTTTGGCATCACCGTGCGGCTCGATAATCGCACGGTGCGAGTTGGCAGCCGACGCTTCATCGAGATGGAAGGTATCCCCCTTCCGCCGGATGCCGTGGAGGCACTCGAGCGGGCGCACATCCTTGGCAACACGATGGTGATGGTGGCCGTTGACGACGCATTTGGCGGTGCCATCGAATTGCAGGCCGCCGTGCGCCCCGAAATAACCGAGATCATCGCGGGCTTACGCAAGCGAGGTATCAAGCATCTGGCGATTATCTCTGGCGATCACGAGGCGCCAACCAAGCGGCTGGCCGAGCAACTTGGTATGGATCGCTACTTTGCCCAAGTGCTGCCCGCCGAAAAGGCCGACTATGTGGCGAAACTGCAGGCCGAGGGGAAGAAAGTGTGCTTTGTGGGGGACGGGATCAACGACTCGATCGCCCTCAAAAAAGCAAACGTCTCGATCTCGCTGCGGGGTGCTTCGACGATTGCCACAGACACAGCTCATATTGTGTTTCTAGACGAAGGCTTGGCGCATCTCTGCGAATTGCGAGACATCGCCAGTAATCTTCGCGCAAACGTCCAGCGGAGTTGGCACATGATCGTGGTGCCAAATGTGATTTGCGTGGCGGGTGTGTTCACAATGGGTTTTGGGATTATGGCTAGCGTGTTGTTCAACAACATCACTGCGGTGGCCGCGCTGGCCAACGGCCTACTGCCAATGCGAAAGGTGGCAGCCATTGAGGCCCAGCGTCGCAAGGCCATCGGCTTTGAGCATGCTGCTGGTGGAGGCCCTCCTGCGACGCACACCACGCAGGGCACTCGCGTGGCTGTGTTCACGCACCAGGGCGATGCCGGTGGATCAAATCCAGTGCCCCGGCTCGACACAGGCATTCAGTCCGATACGGAGTCGCAAAGGGATCACGCTGTCTAAACTGCTTCGCGATCGGGAACCAGAGGTGCAAATCGCC
>CAIRDU010000467.1 GCA_903877395.1 uncultured Planctomycetaceae bacterium | reverse complement strand
GTATCTTTGGGCGTGTAGCCCCGTTTTGGTATTTCCTTACAGAAAGACCTTATCATGCTCCGACGCTCATTCACGGCCGGTCTGGTTCTCGCTGCAACCGGAATTCTCGGTGTTGGCAAAGTGCTCGCAGCCCCGAAGGCCTACAAGTACAAGTGCATGAAGTGCAAACTCATTCAGGAGTACAGCCAGCCCGGACCTAAGAAGTGCCCCAACGACGGTCAGATGATGGTGCGTCAGAACTAGAGCCGGCCGTGAAACCGAAGGCGGGCTTTGTTCGCTGCGTCCGTTGATGGCTTTCCCGAATACGTTCGTGGATGGGTAGGGTTTTCTAAAAGTTTCTCGGCTCTTCATTTGGCAAGTGTTTGTTTGCTGAGCAGCGTTATGGGCACCAGAGGCCTGTTCCCAACCCCACGCTGCCCGCAGTGAGCCACCGCAGAGCACGGTGTTCAGTCGGGCCTTGGCTATAGACGGCGATTGAGACGCAACCAAGCGGGCTGTGTCTGGCGATGCTAAGACCCTCGGCTTCGGCACCGCCGAGTGGGAGTAGAACGGCCGCTCGCACATCGCAGGCTCTGCAACATGCTCCCGCCGCACGGTGCGGCGATCCAAGTGGAAAAGGCCATGGATGGCTTTTTCCACGGACATCTAGCTCAATCCCAGAGCACGTCGCACATTGCACACAAGCGGTCGAACGTGCTGCTGGTACAAAATAACCTTCTCGTAAAGTCCCGCTCGCACCTGCCCGGCCCCATGCGATTCGTAGAGCGGTGCCCCTCCTGGCAGTCCGTCATCCAGCAGGCTGCCGGGCGGTGATGCGTAAAAACATTCATTGCGAAAACATTCGGAGCCGTGGCTGACAAGCGTTGTCTCAACTTCTCCCAGGAGTTCTGGATAGCCGCGAGCAGCTAGGAGCTTGGCCGCCAGTTGAGCGTCGCTTAAGACAATCCTTTGCGACCACGGCATGCGACCGCCCCACGCTTCTTGCGGATTGCCCGTGAGTGGCATGCACAGATCCTCCCGCACAGGCCACCCGCTGTGTGCCGCCATTTCAATCGCCGCCCGTACGAGATAGCGGCAAAGATCGTGGCTCGGGTTGTAGCCCTCGATCATATCCGACACCACCGTCATTGGCCGCAGCGCAACAATCGTGGCTGCCATCGCGCTGGTCCACTCTCTCAGCGGTTCGGCAATGCCATCGGTCAAGAATCGATAGATATCGCGATCTGTGAACGTGCCAAAAAGCAATCCGGCAACGGCTCCTGCTTGCGCGACAACGCCCCGCGTGCGTTCGATCCGCGGATGGCCCTGCGCCCCACCGCCATCGGTCAATACCAACACCGTGGGCCGTGTCTTTCTCATCCATTCATAGCAGCGCAATTCGTGGCCGGGATGCCCGATCACAAGCAGCGTAGGTTGTTTTGGCATGTGGCTTCACTGC
Source organism: uncultured Planctomycetaceae bacterium (assembly GCA_903877395.1). GTDB lineage: Bacteria > Planctomycetota > Planctomycetia > Pirellulales > UBA1268 > BAIKAL-G1-2R. Next base: position 4,338 of record CAIRDU010000467.1, on the reverse strand, counting down.
GGCATGAATTGCCAAGACGCATCGCACAAAACATTTCATGCTACTCACGAGGGCCCCACAGTCACCAGTGCAGCCGCACGATGCGGCGATCTTCGCCCGGTGGAAACCCTCTGCGTTGCCCACCGGGCGACCCAAGTTGAAAAGGCCATGGATGGCATCTTCCCACGTACAACTAGACACGCCCGCACATACCACAGAACAATGTCGCTCAATGCCCATGCGAATTCTCCTTACCAACAACACGCTGAACGCTCGCGCTGGCTCGGAGATGTACGTCTTCGACGTAGCCTGCCAACTCAAACGGCTCGGCCACGAACCGGTTGCATATAGTCCCGATCTGGGCGAGGTCGCCGCACTGCTGCGGGCCGCTGGTGTGCCCGTGGTGTCGCGGTTGGCCGGATTGCGTTTTCGCCCCGACGTTATTCACGGCCACCATCACATTGAAACCATGACAGCTCTGGCCTGCTTTCCGGGTGTTCCGGCCGTTTCGTTTTGTCATGGGTCGACTCCGTGGCAGGAAACGCCGCCCCGTTTTCCAAGAATCCTCCGCTACGTTGCTGTTGATCTCGCCTGCCGAGACCGCGTTGTCCTAGAAGCCAACGTTCCAGTCGAACAGGTTCAGATGCTGTTGAATTTTGCCGACATGGAGCGGTTTTTGCCACGGAAGCCTCTGCCTTGCAAGCCAGCCCGCGCGTTGCTCCTGAGCAACACTGCGCAGCCGGTGAACAAGAGAACGCATTGGATGCCAGGCTGGCTGCCACGCGCGTTGCTCCTGAGCAACACTGCGAAGCAGGTGAACCACGTGGCTGCCGACAACTACGTGGCCACCGTGCGCGACGCCTGCCTCTCCCGCGGCATCTCGCTGGATGTCCACGGTTTCACCTGCGGCAACCCCACGAGCCATCCCGAGGATCTGCTTCACAACTACGATCTGGTCTTTGCCAAGGGCCGCACGGCGATCGAGGCCATGGCCGTTGGCTGCGCCGTCGTGCTCTGCGATCTGGCAGGCTGCGGGTCGATGGTCACAGCCACCACGTTCGATAGCCTCCGGCCATTGAACTTCGGCCTGCAAAGCCTGCGGCTGGTCAATACGTTCAAAAATATCGTTGCGGCAATCGCCAGCTACAGTCCGGCCGATGCCACACACGTGCGCGATCGCGTTCGTCAGGAAGCCCGCCTCACTGATACCGTGGCCACGCTGGTTCATCTCTACGAAACCGTTATTGCAGAACAAGCCATGCGGCCAGCCGACCCCACCGCAGAGCTGCTTGCCACGGGCGCCTACTTGCAAACGCTCGACTGAATCCTCAAGGGCAAGTCAGCCCAAGCGACTCCGGACGACTCTTTCGGCGACTTGGTCCCATCGTGAGCCCCACGATTCCGCAGACTGCCATCGGGGCGCGCCCAACGTGTGTTGTGCCGGAATCGGCTCCCAGCCAAACCCAGTGCCTCCGATCCAAAGCCCTTGAGCATTGGCTGACTGGGGCAACGCCAGCGAGCCACAAAGCAGGCCAATGACCTGCCCCGTGCGCCTGGAGGGGCCGGGGGCTGGCATTCCAAGCCACTGTGTGGCCGGATCGTATTGGAGTGCTGCCGCCAGCGCTCGATGAGCCTCAGTTTCGGGGGAGTTTCGAAGTCGTGGCACAGCCCGACGTGCCGTGAACGGCCCCGCCCTTCGCCCAATTGGCCGCTCGTCAACCGTCCAACGCTTGCGAAAGTGCCGTTGACCGGGCTATCCTTATTCTTGCCCATGAGCATGAACCAGAAACCCACCCGCCGCGCGTTCCTGAAAACCAGCGGAGTGGCGCTCGCCGCGCCCTACGTAATTACCTCGTCGGCGTTGGGCAACGCCGACCGTCCGCCCGCCAGCGATCGGATCGTGGTCGCCGGCATCGGCATCGGCAACATGGGCCGGGGCGACCAGAACGCCTTCCTCAATCGCAAAGACGTGCAATACGTCGCCCTTTGCGACGTGCGTGAAGATTTTCGCGACAATTCGAAGGCCGGAGTCGACAAGCATTACGGCAACAGCGACTGCAAAGTCTACAACGACTTCCGCGAGTTGCTGGCGCGCACCGACATCGACGCCGTGCATATCGCCACGCCCGACCACTGGCACGCGATCATGACCATCGAAGCCTGCCGCAACGGTAAGGACGTCTACTGCCAGAAACCCGAAACGCTCACGCTCCGCGAAGGCCCGCTGATGGTCGCCGCTGCTCGACGTTACGGCCGCGTTGTTTCCGGCGGTAGCCAGCGCGTGCTCGGAGATTATCGCAAGATGGTCGATCCGGCCTGGGCCGGCGAGTACGGCAAGATCAAATCGATCAACGTCAACGTCGGCCCGATGCCGCAGCTTTGCAACCTGCCGAAGGAAGAGATGGCCGAAAAGATCGATTGGGACCTGTGGCTCGGCCCGGCCCCTTGGGCGCCGTACAACTCGAAGCGTTGCAGCGGCAGCTTTTCGATCAATGGCTCGAGCTGGCGGTCGTTCAGCGATTACTCGGGCGGCGGCATGACCGACTGGGGTGCGCATCACTTCGGCGGCGCGCTGTTCATCTGCGACGTGATGGAATTGCAACCCGAAGAGGTCACGTATCACGGCGACCAGGGCGCTCCGTATCTCAGCCTCCGCTACCCCAACGGGCTGATCGTCTATCACAATCGGCCGAACACCGGCAACCTGGCCATCGAAGGGACACCGAATGAGCCCGTGCCACCCAAGCCGGTGCCCGGCTACAAGGGCGACGGCATCTACGGCGACTTCATTCAATGCGTGAAGACCCGCGAGAAGCCGTTCCGCGACATCGAGCGGGCTGCCAACACGGCGGTCGTCGCCCACTTGGGCAACATGGCCTACCAGTTGCGGCGCTCGCTCAAGTGGGACGCTGCCAAACAGGAATTCCCCGGCGACGAAACGGCCAACCGGCTGGTCGATCGCGCCCGCCGCGAGCCGTGGCAGTTGTAATCGTTGGTCGCTTGTGCGTTGTGTTGAGCATTCATAAGAACTTTTCCCGAACAAGGACGCCCATAAAGGACGCCCATAGATGTTGAACGACGCCTTTGCAGCCTTGAAGAGTTACGACTGGGGTACCGATCTTGCGCCGCTGGCGCCGATTGAAGACGCAGTGGCCGCGGCGCACGGCAACGCCGAAGCCGGCAAGGAACTCGAAGCCCGCTTGCTGACCGCCTTGCAGGGCGAGCTGTCGCGCGACGCCAAGGACTACATCTGCCGCAAGCTGACGATCGTCGGCACGGCCGCTTCCGCGACAATTCTGGCTGGATTGCTGACCGACGAAAATCATTCGCACATGGCCCGTTTCGTGCTGGAACGCATTCCCGCGCCCGCCGCGGCCCAAGCTCTGCGTGAGGCGCTGCCGAAAGTGAGCGGCAAGGTAAAGATCGGCGTGATCGGTTCGCTCGGCGCGCGCCGCGATGCGGCCGCCGTGTCGGCGCTCAGCGGTTTGCTCGCCGATGGCGATGCTGCGGTGGCCCGTGCCGCCGCCACCGCCCTGGGCGACATCGGCACGGTTGACGCGGTCAAGGCCTTGCAAGCAGCTCGGCCGTCGGCGGCCGCAACCATGCAGGCGGCGATCGACGCGCAATTGACGTGCGCCGAAGCCCTGTTGGCCGAGAACAAGCGAGCCGAGGCGCTCGCCATTTATAAATCACTTGCCAGCGACGATAGATCCAAGCTCGTGCGTCTGGCCGCCACTCGCGGCATCCTGGCTTGCGCGGCCAAGAATGCCTGACGATCGTTCGGTGTTAATAGCATCACAGAGATACGCTTCTTCGGGAGATTGCACCATGTTTCAGCGGACGGTAATCGGTTGGATCGCGTTGAGCTGGCTGTTGGTTTTGCCAACGGCGAGTTTGCGGGCGGACGAAAAGTCCGACGAGCTGGTGTCGTTGGTTGTCGGCCTTTTGGGTAACGACGACACGGACTTTCGCGCGGCGGGCCTCGATCAGGTTCGCAGCGGCGTGAAAGGCCCGGGGGCCACCAAGGTCTTCGCCGCCCAGTTGTCCAAGCTAAATGCCCCAGCCCAGGTGGCGCTGCTCGGCGCTCTGGCCGATCGTGGCGATGCGGCCGCTCGTTCCGCGATCCTCGAACTATTGGCGGCAAGCCGCGAGATAACCGTTCGCGTTGCCGCGATCAATGCACTGGGCACGCTGGGCAGTTCGGCCGATCTGCCGCTGCTCATCCAATCGCTGTCGGTCCCGTCGAACCCCGAACAAGCCGCGGCCCGATCGAGCCTCACGCAGATTCGCGGTAAGGAAGTATCGAGCGCCTTGGCCGCCGAAATCGGCGTGGCCACGCCCGCTGTGAAAGCCGCCTTG
>CAIRDU010000466.1 GCA_903877395.1 uncultured Planctomycetaceae bacterium | reverse complement strand
GGCACGCCAATCCAGCGACGCTCGAAACAATGCTGGGCGCGATCCAGGCCGATCTACGTGCAGCGGGCCTCGGCTACGCATATCCCATGCTGTCTGGCGACGCATGCGCGAAGGTATGGGAGTTGCGCCGCGCCGGGCAAGGACTCGTAAATAACCTGCCGGGCGATGCCAAACCCCGCGAGATCGTCGAAGACACGGCCGTGGCCGTCGAGGATCTGCCCGCGTATATCGCTGAGTTTGACCGTTTACTTGCCGACAAATATGGCGTCGAGTGCATCCACTATGCGCACGCTGGCGCTGGCGAACTGCATCTGCGACCGCTCTTCAACCTGCGTTCGCCTGCCGGCTTGAAGATGTTTCGCGATGTGGCAACCGACGTCGCGTTGCTGGTCAAAAAATATCGCGGCAGCTTGAGCGGCGAGCACGGCGACGGCCGGCTGCGAGGTGAGTTTATCCGCACGATGGTCGGCAATGAGTGCTATGCATTTTTAGAACGGGTCAAACGCACGTTTGACCCACAGGGCATCTTTAATCCTGGCAAGATCATCGGCACACCGCCGATGGATACACAGTTGCGGATTCTGCCGGGAGAGCCCGAGCCGCACTATGACACGGTATTCAATTTTGATGCTTCGGGAGGCGTGCTCCGCGCGGCCGAAAAATGCACGGGTGTGGGGCAGTGCCGCAAATCGCACGAGATGGGGGGCACGATGTGCCCCAGTTACATGGCGACTCGGGACGAACAGCACACGACGCGGGCACGGGCCAACATGCTCAGGCAAGCTCTGGCCTCGCCGCGAGATGCAGTGAACCCATGGAATCAGCCGGAACTGGCCGACGTGATGGATCTCTGCCTGTCGTGCAAGGGCTGCAAGAGCGAGTGTCCATCCAATGTCGATATGGCGAGGCTCAAGGCGGAGTGGGAGCAACACTGGCACGACACGCATGGGGTGCCGCTGCGTTCGCGGCTCATCGCCGGCTCAGCCAACGCCATGCGATGGGCTAGTCTCGTGCCGTGGCTCTATAACTTCGCCGTCTCCGCACCCGGCACGAGATCCCTGTTGAAGTGGTGCATGGGATTTGCCCAGCAGCGATCGTTGCCACACCTGCACGCCACAACGCTATCGGCCTGGTTTCAAAAAAGGGCTAGAAAAGGGCCGCGGCAGTCTAGTTCCTTGGCCCCTAACGGCCGCGTGCATCTGTTTTGCGATGAGTTCACCAATACGCTGGATGCCACGATTGGCATTCAGGCGGTGGAATTACTCGAGGCACTGGGTTACGAAGTATCGATTCCGCAGCATGCAGACAGCGGCCGAGCGCATATCTCAAAGGGATTGCTTCGCGAGGCACGCGAACTTGCGTCAAGCAACATCACGCTTCTTTCAGGCATCGTTACTGATGAGTCACCGCTGGTTGGCATTGAGCCATCGGCGATTCTTGGGTTTCGCGATGAGTACCCCGATCTGGTGCCAGCATCGCTTGTGCCTGCGGCGCAACGCCTTGCAAAACAGACGTTCATGATCGACGAGTTTCTGGCAAGCGAAGCGGCCCTTGGCAAGTTTGGGGCCGATGCCTTCACCGCCAACGAGCAGAAAATTAAACTCCACGGCCACTGCCACCAAAAGGCGTTGGCCTCGCTTGATCCAACCGTGGCAATTCTTTCGCTGCCGTTACACTATTCTGTGGAGGTGATCCCCAGTGGTTGCTGTGGAATGGCGGGGTCGTTTGGCTACGAGCGAGAGCATTTTCAGTTGTCGATGCAGATAGGCGATTTGGTGCTCTTTCCTGCCGTTCGCGCCGCGGATGCCCACACGCTCATTGCCGCCCCTGGCACAAGCTGTCGGCACCAGATTTTTGACGGCACTGGTCGCAGGGCCATGCACCCTGTGGAAATCCTACACGCTGCTCTCGTACACAAGGCATCTTCGCAAGTCCGGTGACTAGAGTCCGGTGATGCCATTCGCACTCACAAGAAAATGGTGTGTTGGTATGGTTGCTTTTCAAAAGAAACTCGTCGCCGAGGCGATTGGAACTTTCTGCCTCGTGTTTGCCGGAACAACGGCGATCATCGTCGACCGCAGTGGAGCGGTTTCTCCTGTGGGGGTCTCGCTCACATTCGGACTCGTCGTGTTTGCGATGATTGCTGCAGTGGGCAGCGTATCGGGCGCACACATTAATCCGGCGGTCACGATTGGCTTCTACTGTGCAAAACGGTTCTCCGGTCGTCTCGTGGTTCCGTACATTCTGAGCCAGTGCTGTGGAGCCATCCTGGCAAGTGTCGTCGTTCATCTTCTGTTTCCCACCGATACCTCGCTCGGAGCCACCGTTCCGAGCGGCTCTGCCGTGCAGTCGTGGATGCTTGAAATGCTGCTCACCGCCATGCTGATGTTCGTCATTCTGGGCGTGTCTACCGGATCGCGAGAGCAAGGAGGCACTGCGGGCCTTGCGATTGGGGCGGTTGTCGCCCTCGAAGCATTGATAGGAGGCCCCATCAGTGGGGCTTCCATGAACCCCGCTCGCTCGCTCGCCCCGGCGATTGTTTCGCTCGACTTGGATTTCGTATGGATCTACCTCACGGCTCCGTTCGTGGGAGCCGTTCTGGGGGTGTTTGTCTTCCGTTGCGTGCACAGTCGCGGTTCTGACGAACTACAAGGAGCCACATAGCCATGCCCGCCGCCACGCCCACGACGATCGTCTGGTTTCGCAACGATTTGCGACTCGACGACAATCCCGCTCTGGATGCAGCGATGGCACCCCAAGGGGAACGAGGAAACGTTGTGCCTGTGTTTATCTGGGCGCCCGAGGAGGAGGCCCCGTGGGAGCCCGGTGCGGCATCCCGATGGTGGTTGCATTTTTCGCTGCTCCGGTTGGCCGCGTCACTTGAAAAAGCTGGAGTCCCGTTGGTGATCCGTCGGGGGCCTTCGCTCGACTCGCTGCGATCGCTCGCCCGGGAATACGCCGCCACGCACGTTGTCTGGAATCGGCGGTATGAGCCAGCAGTCATCGCACGCGATACAGCCATCAAGAAATCGCTGTCCGACGACGGACTCCACGCCGAAAGCTTCAACGGTGGGCTGCTCTTTGAGCCAGTACATGTGGCCACCAAAGAGGGGAAACCGTATCAGGTGTTCACGCCGTTCTGGCGGTCGCTGCTGGCCCGCGATGAGCCGCTCAAGCCAGTGGCCGAACCAAAACAACTCTATGCGGCTGAGTCGATGGGCCCGGCAGCGGAACATACCGTATCGGTTGAATCGCTAAAATTGCTCCCAGCGGTTCACTGGACCAACACCATGACCACAGCGTGGACGCCCGGTGAAGTTGGCGCACACAAACGCCTGAAGTCGTTTCTGGACCCGCATCTATTTGCCTACGGCAGCCAGCGAGATCGTCCAGACCACGATGGCACAAGCTCGCTGAGCCCCCATCTGCACTTCGGCGAAATCTCGCCTCGCAGGATCTGGCACGCAGTGCGAGATGCCGTCGGCGGCAAGCCCGCACTGCAGGTCACAGGCGGCGCGGAAGTCTATATGCGAGAACTCGGTTGGCGAGAATTTGCGTCGCACCTGCTGTACCACTTTCCCCACACGCCAGAAGCCCCGCTGCGACGCGATTTCAGTGCGTTTCCGTGGGCCAACGATCCTATTGGCCTGCGGGCGTGGCAGCGGGGACGCGTGGGGTTTCCCGTGGTGGATGCGGGCATGCGGCAACTCTGGAGCACCGGTTGGATGCACAACCGCGTACGGATGATCGTGGCGAGTTTTCTCGTGAAAGATTTGCGTGTTTCGTGGCAGGAGGGTGCGCGGTGGTTTTGGGACACACTGGTGGATGCAGATCTGGCAGCGAACACGCTTGGCTGGCAGTGGGCAGCCGGTTGTGGCGCCGATGCGGCCCCTTATTTCAGGATCTTCAACCCCACAAGCCAAGGCAACCGGTTTGACCCCGATGGGGCCTACGTACGGCAGTGGGTGCCCGAGCTAGGCAAGCTCTCGGCCGTCGATATCCACCAGCCTGCAATAATAGAAGCCGGCGTACTCTCACGGGCCGGGATCCGACTGGGCCAAGAATATCCTGAGCCGATCGTCGACCACGCACAGGCCCGCACTGCGGCCCTCGCCGCGCTGAAGGTGGTGACAGCGGCAAAAAAGAAAGCGTAAATCCGAGCTTATTTCTTCTTTTCAATTTCCGCCATCATCGATCGCACCTTGTCGACAACCGTTTTTTGCGTTTCGGGATCGGCCACTTTATCGGCTGCCTTATCTGCCTCTTTGAGGAGTGAGATCGCCTGCTTGTTGTCGCCAACGGTGCTGGACGCTACCGCAACGGCTAGCAATGCGTAGGCTCGGCTCTCTGAGCGTTCCACGCTCTTGGCTGCGGTGCTTGCCTCTGCCAACAGAGCGATGGCCTCGTCCTTGTTGCCAGTTTGGGCCTGCACATTCGCCGCGGCGGCAAACGCCTCCGCCTTGGCGCGAGGCTCGTCGAGGGCTCGGGCGGCTTCCTCAAGTTTGCCCACCATGCCCGAGGCGTCTTTGCCGAGTCCGGCCTTCGTGTAGCCCATTGCGACTGCGGCTAAAGCCTCGGCACGAAATCTCGCTTCGGCGGCGTCGGCCTCCACGGCAGCTTTTTCAAGCCACTCCTTCGCGAGCTTGGAGTCGTTCAGGCCCTTGGTCTTCTCGCCATACACAGCGCCTGCTTCTGCCAGAATCTTTGCGCGGCGAATCGGGTCTTCTATCTTTCCATGATCAGTAGCGAGCGTGGTGGCAAGTTCGAGCGACTTTCTAGCCTGCTTCTTGTCGCCAACGGCCACAAACAATTCTGCAAGATCGACGAGTCGTGGCGAAAAGAGATTGGCGTCGCCCTCGCCGCTTACTTCCTTAAACGCCTTGCCCACGGAGACTTTGGCGCCTGTCTTGTCGCTCGAAGCCAGTTGGGATCGCGCCACCTTTGCATACGCAGCGGCTTTTCGGTCGGGCGAAGATTCGGCCTCGGCCTTGTCGAGTTGTTGCTTGATCGTGAGGCCGCTTCCCTTCTTTCCCTTTTTCTTAGCGCCGCAACCGGCAGACGGCAGAACGAGGACTCCGGTCGCGAGCAACACGAAAACAATTCGCAGGCTGAATACAAGACGCATGAATGGGGTTCCTTGAGGGTGGCCGCAATCTTAAAATTTTAATCTAGCCCGCAACAGACGGGCATATGTTTCGGCCATGATGTCGTCCTCAGCAGACTCGTCCTCTGCCTCGTACGTCACCGAAAATCGAAGATACGCGCCGCAGTCATCCCACGGCACAGTCGACATCGACAGTTCGTGGATCAAAAACTGGCTGGCCTCCTGCGCCGTGACAAACGCTTTATCGCCAGCCTTCTTCGGACTTTTTGTATAGAGGAAATAAGTGCCACCTGGCATTTCGCAATCAAAGCCGCAAGCCCGCAAAACGCCCACGAGTTTTTCTAATCGTCGCCGGTATTTTTCGCGCACGCGCCTAGGGATCTCTGGATCGCAAAGCGCTGCGGCGCCCGCCTTCTGGATGGCTATAAACTGACCGGAGTCACAGTTGTCTTTCACGTCGGCAAAGGCCTGCACGATTTTCTCGTGACCGCACACCCACCCCAATCGCCAGCCGATCATGTGAAAACCCTTCGACAGCGAATGCACTTCAACGCCCACTTCCTTTGCGCCATCAATGGAGAGAAACGAGAGCGGAGCATCGTCGTAAGAGAGCATGATGTGAGCAGCATCCTGAACGACAATGATTCGGTGTCGCATCGCGAAATCGACAACGCGCTTATAGAATTCCCGAGTGGCAGCCTTGCCTGTAGGGCTATTGGGGTAGCAGAGAACCATCAACTTTGTGCGGGTCAGCACGTCGGCTGGAATGCCATCCAAATCTGGAAAGAAATTATTTTCCGGCACTAGCGGCAACTTGTGAACCGTGCCGCCGAACCAGCGCGTGGCGGTGCCGGCCACGGGGTAGCCTGGCACGGTCATGAGCGTAATGTCGCCTGGGTCAATGAAGGCAGCCGGAAGCATCGCATAGGCCGTCTTTGAGCCGATGCAGTGGTTGATTTCTTTTTCGGGGTCGAGCTGGACGTTGAACTCTCGCTGCATGAAGGCAGCAGCGGCCTGCTTGAAGGCGGCAATACCGTTGTCGGCATAGCCACGATTTTCCGGCCGGTCGATCTCTCGGCGCATGACGGCCCGCACACTTTCCGGCGCCATTTCATCGTTCTCGCCGATGCCGAAGTCGAGCATGCGTCGCTCAGGATGATCGGCGATAGCTTGCCGCTTGGCCCGCTTGATCAACTCAAACTTATAGATCTCGGTGCCCTTGCCGTACTGGGCACCACCGATGCGAAGGGCGAAGCGATCCTGAAACCAAGGGTCATTCATAGAAATAAACGGTAATAAACGGTGGCAGCCACCACATCTGGTGGCAATGGGTAAGGACGGGCCTCAGATAGAGTACCCAAATTTTGTGGCTGCCACCGTTTATTCGTTTATTTTTTTGTGGGGTTATTTTTGCCAAGCTTTGGGCCTTGGCCTAGTGGGACGATCGTGGAGAGTGGATTTGGCACCTTGCCTGCCTGTGCCGCGTGGACAAATTTGTTGTACTTGGCTTTTTCTGCGCCCTCAAGGTGGCCATTGCCATTTTCGTCGTACGAAAGATAGACCTCGCGTTCCTTGGCCATCACCGCAGTTTGATACCGTATCATTTCCTGCTGGGCATACTGCATCTGTTCTTTCATCTTCTTGGTCTGCGCAACACTCGGTCGCCGAACCCGTGGAGCCGCCTCCGCAGTGCAATCCAGAATGCCGCACGCCATCGCGATAACCAGCACGGCAGTGAGACGGATGAAAGCCTCACAATTACGAAGCCTTTGGCACACGCGCATGAACTCTGAATAAGAGCGGTTATCTCCAAACATGAAGTATCTGAACCTTGTGACAGCGTTGCAAGGCGAGCATTGGCTTCCAGCATCGCCGTCGTCCTTGCAATTCCTCAAGATTTTGAGGCTTTATCCCAGAAGAACCAAAACCGCACTTCAGAGGGAGTGTGGCGGAAAGATTGGGCCGGCGGGCCTCGAAAATCGTTCTTTTACCGTGTTTTTTTACAGAT
>CAIRDU010000465.1 GCA_903877395.1 uncultured Planctomycetaceae bacterium | reverse complement strand
GCGCGTGCAGGATGTCCTTAACACGGTCGCTGCACCACCAAGCATATCGGCAGAGCTTTCCGTTAGTAGTCTGAGCGTCAGAAAATCTTGTGAATGGTCGCTGCACGATATCGCCGTTTTTCTTCTTGTAGGCGAATGACTTCTGCGGGCTGCCTCGTAGAGCCGTCCATCCTTGCGACGAGCAGGCGTGATACACAACGTCGGTGTCATAGTTAGCGTCGATAAAGGTTAGTGCAGGTTTAACTTTCATTCTGCGTTGAATTTCGGCCAGTTGGTCGAAGGATTCAAGGCGTCCGAAGTGTAATAATCGACTTGTCCCGTCGCCTCGCCAACTCCTAATGACGATCCAGAAGTGATCCCGCTGCTTGTCCACAGTCATAAACCGGAACGTCTCACCCTCGACCGGTTGGCCGTCTTTGTATTCCTCGATCAAGTATTGGTCGCCCACAAGCTCCTTTCGGTTGTCGGTTAGGTCTTCCTCCCACGCTTCGGCAAGTCGCTTCTGGATGAACTGCCGCAGCGGATCAATGTTGCCAACGCGCATCGCTGTTTTCGCCTCAATCCACAGCAAAACGATCTCCCAAAGCGGCTTGCGCCAGTTCGCCAGCACGTTGTAGTGAAAGCCGACGTGTCCTGGCATACCGACCGCAGTCGTGACGTATTGCCCGCCCTCGGCCAGCGCCCGCCGCGGTTGTGGCGAATCCGGGCATGTCCAATCACATTCCGCGTTGTCGCATTTCAGCTTTGCCATCTGCGCCCGTGCCAGCGGCTCCAGCGTGTCATCCTCATAGCCGACCACGTTGCACCATTTCCACGGCTGGATCGTTGCGCAGTTCGGACAGGTGAAGCTGAACTCGCGCTGGTCGGAATGTCCCCACGCTTTGTCCAGGTCATCGCCCTTCACGCCAGCCTGAGACAAGATGAAGAACTGCCTGTTCCACCGATCATGCAATCGACCTCGCGCCTCGTTCAGCATACCTGGGCGATACTGCCACGCCTCATCACAAAAGACGCGACGCATCGACTTTGACTGGAGGCCGCTGAGATTCGCGCCAGTCAGAAACAGGCTCATGTGCGGGAATAGGATCTGCATTTTCCGCTTCTTGTGTCGATCCTCCGGCAAGAGCGCCGCCGTCTCCGGCGTGTTGCGGATCGCGTAGTCCATCCGCGTTTCCGCCCAGTCCTTCAAGTCGTCATCGGTCTGACCCACCAGCAGGGTCGGGCCGGGGTCTTCGGCGATGATGTATTGCAGCGCCGCCTCCATGAAGGTCGTCTTGCCGGTGCCGATTGGCGCGAGAATCACAACCTCCTTCGCGTCGGCGTTCGCCACTACGTCGAGCGGTTCGATCTGCCACGGCGCGTTCGATGTCGAGTATTTTGGGGTGAGTCCGTCTTGGATCGCTACGCGGTCGGTCGCCCACTCGCTCGGTGGTAGCTGGGCGGGCGGTCTGCACGCGCGCTGAAAAACGCCAAGTAGCTGTTCAATCAGTCGCATCGTTCTCTTAAATTTTCGCGTTGTGAATGATCGTGAGGACGTTGAAAATCTCGTTGTCGATCACCTGCGAGATTTCGCCGGCGGTCACTCCTTGGAGACGCTCGGGGAGCGTGTTCTTGAAGTTGAGGAGTGCCGACCGGACTGTGACGGCGATCTTCGCCACGGTGGCTTCGACCTCGGGAAGGCTGACGGTTTTTCCTTCTGCCAAGTCTGCTTCGCATTTTGCCTTTCGTGCGTCTGCCTCGGCCTTGGCCAGCTTCGCTTTCATTAATGGAGCCGATGCGGCTGCCGTTTTGCTCAACTGCAGGTAGTTTTTCACCGAGGGCTTCAGCAAGTAGTCGCTGCCTTGCCTGACGAAGATGCCTTGGGCTGTGAGTTGCGACACTCGGCCTTTTGTGATGCCGAAAAGCTCGGTCATTTCTTTTCCGGAAAGTTTCTCGGCGGTTCCGGCGTGTGCGGCCTCTGCGGCCATTTTTTCGAAGTCTAGGTTCATGCGTTTTTGGTCAGTTTATCGATTTGGTTTTGTATCCCTGCAGCGGCTTTCCAATCTTGGATCCTGACGCAGGCGTTGAAGAGCATTTGGTAGCGTGCCAGGGCTTTCCCGCGTTCCAGCGTGTGGTCGATTTCCGCGAGGCTGCGGAAGTATTGGGTGACGATACGCCAGCCTCCGGCCTGTTTGTCCGGATTCCATCCAGCCATTGCCTCGGCGATTTCGATCTGCCCCGCGCCGACGGTAGCCAGTCGGATGAGTGAGACGGCTTCTTCATGGCTTAGCTGCTCTGGCGATTGCGTCGTTAATCCATCTGCTGTGGAAGTCGTGCAGACCGCGGTCGTTGCTGACGGTGAATTGCTCGATTCGTGGGTTGCTTGTCCAGTTTGCTGAGCCTTCAATCGTGATGAAGTTTTTTTCATGTTGGATGGTGAAGATTTTGGCGTGGCATTCGGTGGCGAGTAGCTTTTGGCCGTGCTTGGTCAGTCCGGTTGCGAGGGTGGAGAAAACT
>CAIRDU010000464.1 GCA_903877395.1 uncultured Planctomycetaceae bacterium | reverse complement strand
TGCGAGGCAGAATGATGTCTTGGCCGAGTTGCGAGTCTCCGACAAGGCCTTGCAGACTGCGGTACTGGCAGCCACGCCCAAGGATGACCGGGTGGACGGGATTGACGGCCGGATCATCAACGTGAATGAGGCCGACCGATCGGTGCTCATCGATTGTGGTTCTACGCAGGGGCTGCGACCTGGCATGGTGCTCTTTGTCTACAACCCCATTGATCCGCGACCTGAGTTGGGGTCCAAGAAGGGAGTGGTCGAGGTGGTTGGGATCGAAAGCAGTTCCGTGGCCAAGGCCCGTGTGCGACAGGATTCAACGCACGATCCGATCCTGAGCGGTGATGCGGTGGCCACGAGCCTCTGGGCTCGCGGCAAGCCGTTTGAGTCGGTGCTCGTAGGATTTATTCAGATCGATGGCGATGAAAAGCAGGATCAGGAACGGCTCGCCGAACTTGTTGCCCGAGTGGGAGGCACTCTGGAGACGCAGGTCAGTCCCTCCACAACCATGGTAGTGGATGCTGGCCTTCCCAAAAAGAAAGGCACCGCCAAAGACCGGGCCCCAGGCTGGCGGCAGGCCGACGAGGTGCGTCGAGAGAGGCAAATCAAAGAGGCCCGTAGTCTTGGGATCCGGGTCGTTGGGCTCGACGCATTCCTTGAAATGCTCGGCCTTGAGCGAGACTCGCTGGACTCCAACAGCCTCACCCGCCCGGGCGATCGACGGGCACCTCCTGTTCGCGGTGAAAACGTGGCATACTAGCCGCGTGAGATTCCGGCTGCCGTCCCCATGGAACTCATTGTCTTCCCTCGTACCTGCTGTTTTGGAGAAAGCCGTCGTGAGAATTCGAAGTGCGCGAGGACTGTTGGCTGCCTTGGCAATTGGGGGGTGTGGGGTACCGATCCTGATCCTAGCATCCGCTTTTCAGCAGGCGCATGCCGTAGAGTCGGCCGATGCGGGCTTTGTGCCCATCTTCAATGGCACCTCGCTGGATGGCTGGGAAGGCAAGCCTGAGTTTTGGTCGGTGCAAGACGGCGCGATCGTTGGCCAAACAACAGCCGAGAAGCCCACAAAGGGCAACACTTTTTTGATTTGGCGGCAGGGCAGCGTCGACGATTTTGAACTGCGGTTTCTCTATCGGATCACCGGCGGCAATAGTGGCGTGCAATACCGCAGCAAGGATTACGGCGACTCGGTCGTGGGCGGGTATCAGGCCGACTTCGAGGCCGGGCCCACGTACTCTGGTATCCAGTACGAGGAGCGAGGCCGGGGGATTCTGGCCCAGCGCGGCGAACGCGTAACGATCGCTGCGGATGGGAAAAAAACGGCCGGCGAGCCAATCGGCACAACCGAAAATTTGCAGAAGTCCATCAAGCCTGGCGAATGGAATGCGTATCGGGTGGTGGCGCAGGGAGCCACGCTGGCTCACTTTATCAACGGCCAACTTATGTCCCAGGTCGTCGACGAGGAGGTTGCCAAGCGGGCCGCCGAGGGCGTGCTGGCACTGCAGTTGCACGCTGGGGCACCGATGAAGGTGGAGTTCAAGGACATCCGCATGAAGCGACTGAAACTGGCCGACGGCCGCAAAAAGCTCGTGCTTATCGCGGGAAAGCCGAGCCATGGGCCGGGAGACCACGAGTTTCGCGCGGGCGTCAAGTTGCTGGAAAAATGCTTGGATGCCGATAGCCCTCAGATCATAACGGCTGCATATGAGAATGGATGGCCCGCCGATCCAACGGCGTTTGATAATGCCGACGCAATTTTCTTCTACGCCGACGGCGGTGGCGGCCATCCTGTGCTGCAAAGCAATCGCCTCTTACAAATCGATGCGCTGGCCAAGCGAGGCATCGGCGTGGCCTGCCTTCACTATGCCGTTGAAGTGCCGAAGGAAAAGGGTGGCCCCGAGTTTCTGAACTGGCTGGGTGGCTACTTCGAACCCCACTGGTCGGTCAATCCTCACTGGAAGCTGCAAAGCACAGAGCTGGCCTCGGGCCATCCCATCACTCGCGGAGTGAAACCGTTTACCACCGACGACGAGTGGTATTACCACATGCGGTTTCGCGAGCCGATGGCAGGAGTCACGCCGATTTTGAAGGCGACTCCCCCCGACTCCACTCGCCAGCTGCCAGACGGTCCTCACAGCAACAACCCAACAGTTCGTAACGGCAAGGGTTCCAGCGAGGTGTTGGCATGGGCCTACGAGCGGCCCGATGGCGGTCGCGGCTTTGGCTGCACAGGCGCCCACTTTCACAAGAACTGGGCAAACGACGATTTCCGAAAATTGATGCTCAACTCGCTACTCTGGACGAGCGGATTGGACGTGCCACAGGATGGGGTGACCTCGAGCGTGTCACCCGAAGACCTTGCTGCCAATATGGACAAGAAATAACGAAGGAATACGAAAAGGAAATCTGTATGCCAAATCTGACGGTTGAAGGAAGCGGAACATTTGTGGTGCCGGCTGGCAAGCGGCTCGTAAACGCCTTGGTCGACGAGTGCGGCGTGGATCAGTTGCACGCCTGCGGAGGCGCAGCTCGCTGCACGACATGCCGCGTTGAATTTCTGGCGGGCGAGCCAGCCCGCATGTCAAAGGCCGAGAAGGATGTGTTGGCAGCGAAGTCGCTCTCCGGAACGCCCGGTCTGAGGCTCTCCTGCCAGATCACATGCGATGCCGACATGACGGTGCGAGCCACGAGTCGGCTGGCCGGCTCGGGCCGCGCGGATGCCGGGCGAAGGCCGGCCGATGGAATCGAGCCACAGCCTGTGGAATGGGTGGAATCAACCTAACCGGAGAGACAGTGTGATTGAAGTGTTGCCGGAAAGCTCGGGAAAGGTTGTGGGCCTCAAAATCAGTGGCAAGCTGATGCACGACGACTACCACACGTTTGTGCCACTGCTCGAGCAGCACATCAAGGATTACGGCACAGTTCGCGTGCTCGTGATCTTCCACGATTTTGTAGGCTTGGAAGCAAGGGCCCTGTGGGACGAGATGAAGTTTGACACGAATCATTGCCGGGATGTGGAACGCTGCGCAATTGTTGGCGAAACGGCCTGGGAGGCATGGTCCACAAAGCTGGCCAAGCCGCTTTTTCCTAAGGGCATGATCAACTACTTCGACAGCGATCGCCTAGCCGACGCTTGGCAGTGGATTCAGCAGTAGTAAATTCAACCGGATGTGCTTCACGCACACGGTCGCATGCGGTAGTCACCACGCAGCAGATAGAATTGAACTGTGCTCGTATAGCCCACGTAGCCCACGCTCAAGGAGCGTTTGAAGTGATCCCAAAGAAAGATTTTACAATGCCGGAAATATCTCGCATCCCCAAACCAGACGACCCCGCGGCCATGCGAGGCAATGCAATCGAACGGGATGCAATAAAAATGGTCTCGTGAGCACCGTCGGGAACGACCGCGCCGTGGGAGCCTTTCACAAGCCCCGTGTCGAGCGGGATGCCGCCCGCAGCTCGATCAAAGAATAACTCCAGCGGATCGTATCCTGGCTTGCGATGGATATCCACGGTACGAGCAAAACGGGGTGCCTCCGCGTCGTCGAGCCAATAGAAATAACTCTGCCAACTATCCGGTGTGCTCACGACAACACTATCGCCACACGAACTCTCGGCACCAGGCGGCGACGTGGCGGTGAGCTCGGCTTTCACCAGATCGCTCCCGGCGAGCACGTGACCCACGCCTGCCCTGCCTCGGAACAGCGAGACGACGCGATCGACCGTCTGCTGATATGCCTCGGCGGTCAGGCCCGGCTGCACGTAGATGTGGCTGATCTGATGGTCGGCCAATGCCCACGCTCGGCTACCGGCGGTATCGAGCAGCTCACCGTCGGGGGTGTGAGTGACTTTGAGGAGGCCGGCTTCCCGCAAAATCCGATTCGGAAAGAGCGTGTGCGACACAGGCCGAATCTGGTATTCGCCAGCCACAAGCACGGTGAGGCGTTCCCCTCCAACCAGCTCAGAAAAACCGGATACGAGGCGGGCGATTTCTAGATCCAGCTCGCCGCAAGCCGTGTGAGCCTGCGGGCTCTCTGGGCCTGTCCGCTGCGCCGCGTAGTCGAGGTGCGGGAGATAGATGTAGCCGAAATGTGGAGGACGGTCGCGAGAGGCCTCCAGAAAACTCCGTACGATCCAGCGAGAGGATTCTATTCCTGCAATCGGTCCCCAGAACTTGTGTAATGGAAAGTCGCCAAGCGTTTCTCGCAGCGTGCCGTAGAGT
>CAIRDU010000463.1 GCA_903877395.1 uncultured Planctomycetaceae bacterium | reverse complement strand
TCCTGAGCGGACTTCGCGGGATCATCCTGAGCGGGCTTCGCGGGATCACCCTGAGTGGACTTCGCAGGATCACCGGCAGGCGTAGCGATGGGGTGGTCGCTCGAAGCCGCGAGGGAGTTGAAGTCGTTTTGGGCCTTGGCCATTGTTTTTTGGGCGATTGCGATCGCCTCCACGGCTGCCGGTGCAGTGGCCTTGATGCCCTGAGCCACTTTTTCAGCCACCGCAGAAATATCCTGCTGCTCCGCGGCCAGCGCAGCCTGCGTCTCGCCCTGGCTCGGTTCAGAAGCCTCTCCTGCCTGTGCGGCCATCTGCTCAGCCTGTTCGGCAATCGCATGTTCGGCAGCCGCAGCCCGCTCCATTGCTTCGGCAGCGCGCGAGAGTTCCGCGATCTGGGTCGCGGCACGGATTCGCTCCGTATCGGCGATGGCCCGCGCGATCTCAGCCGAGGATTCTTTCACGGCATCCATTGCTGCGTCTACGGAAGCCTTGGCAGCTGTTGGAACTCCTGCGGCGGGCGATGGCTGCTGAGCAGGAGCCTCAGCGAGTGTCTTGGCCGCAGCGACGGCCGCCTCCGCAGCCTCCTCCAACCGTGCGGTGACGCTCGCAGGCAGGTCTTTCTTCTGCTGCACGCGAGGAATCGCAGCGGCCACTTCCTGCTGGGGCTGGATGGCCGCTTGCGGGTTTGATTGGGCAGCGTCGGCAGCTTTTTTCTGACGCTCTAGGACCTCCGCCATCTGTACGGCGGCATTTCGGAGATCGTCCACCCGCGCAGCCAGTTGCTCGGCACTTCGGGATTCATTGTGAGCCGGCTCTGCTCGCTCGATGCGTTCGACAATCGCCGCCAGATTTCCCAGCGCCTTGCTCTCCTCCGCAACAGCCTGCCGCTGATCCCCGTCGAAGAGTCTGGCAGTTGACTCCAGTGCCGCCTCCTTGGCCTGTGCGAGCAGCGGTTGGATGTGCGGCACACCACCAACGAGTTCACCCAGCGCGTGAATGTTTTCGCGAAACTGCGACTGTTTCTCCACGAGACGTTCGACGGATTGATCAGTTAGCGGAGTGGTTGCAATTTCGTTGCGGAGCTTTGTGCCGGCTTGCAGAACCTCGCGAACCGCGTCTAGGGCCGCTTTGTTGCGGGTGTCGCCAACGCCTTGCGACGTCTCAATTGCGTTCAAGAGCGATTCAAATGTTGCTAGTAGATGCCGCTGGGCCGCGAATGCCGTTGCAAAGTCAGACGCGGCGAGGCGATCCAACGCGGAGTCCAGAGCCTCGTTGGAGCGAGCATCCTTGAGCCTGCGCAGCGATTCGTGTGCGCCAATTCCTAGTGGGCCATCCCACGTGCGGATGTCTTGGAGCGTCTGTGTCAGTGCGGCGCACAGCGACTCCACCGTGCGTTGCTGCTCGATCGTAGTGAGCGTCAGGGATTCGCGTTTGCCTGGTGGCTGCTGCGGCAGCGACTCTGTGGCTTGCGAGGCTGAGGTCTGGATGTGGATCAGCCGCCGTACCTGCGCTGCGATATCGGCGACCTTGAGCCGACGAAGAATTTGTTGACGCTCCGCCATCAGACGGACGGTGATATGACGGATCATCCGGCGAGCTTCCACCACGCGAGAGGCTTGCTCCGCTGGCGTGCTCCCCTCGGCCTCGGCTAAAAGTTCCACAACACCTTGCATGTCGGTTGTCACAATGGCGTCGATTGTGTTGCGCATCGAGGCAATCTGGGCGTGAATCGGCAGATTCGTAAGACCATTGTCCTCCAGTTGTCGGAGTTGTGTGTCAATCACACTGGCCACGAGTTCTCGAGCCATCGTACGAGCCCGCTCCTGCAGTGCCTGATGAGTTGAGAGCTGCGAGGGTCTGGGTGGCACAGGTTCAGCCGGACACAAAGATGGCAAGCAGAACAACGCAAGCAATGCCAGCCAGTGGCAGAGTCGCTGTGGCTCACGCATGCAAAACGTAGATATCATCGCGATTCTCCTACGCCCAGTTGGCGTTCGATAATGGCATTGAGTGCGGTGGCAGAGCGTCCGTCCGTTTCAGAGAGCGCTGCCATGATCCCGTTCTCATCGGTGATGTCCAACACGATCGGCTCGCTGGAGGCCGTCTGTCCCGGAGCATTGCCACGGTAGTCGGTGGCTTGGAGCGTGACGCGCACCTGATCGCCTTTCTTAAGGCCAAGGGATGCCAATGGGATCGCAAGCGACCCATCCATCGGCAGGCTCTTGTGATCCAGCCAGCCGGCTGGCGGCATCGTGGCCACT
>CAIRDU010000462.1 GCA_903877395.1 uncultured Planctomycetaceae bacterium | reverse complement strand
TATTTGGCAGGCGACAACGCCCGACAAGATGCCGATGGCTATTACTGGATCATGGGCCGCATTGACGATGTGCTCAACGTGGCCGGTCACAGGCTCTCGACGATCGAGATTGAAAGCGCACTGGTCAGCCATCCTGCGGTAGCGGAGGCAGCGGCGGTCGGTCGGCCGCACGATGTGAAGGGGGAGGCCGTGGCTGTGTTTGTGACGCTCAGTTCGGGTGAGCCGGGCGATGCCCTCAAGGACGCACTTCGCAAACATGTGCGGCAGCAGATTGGGGCCTTGGCTGTGCCGGATGACATTCACTTCGCCGCGGTTCTCCCAAAAACTCGCAGCGGCAAGATCATGCGTCGCTTGCTCCGCGATGTAGCCGCTGGCCGCGAAACTGTGGGCGACACCACAACGCTGGAAGATTACACGGTGCTGGCCAAACTGCGAGACGACGACTAATACGGTTCACACTTGAGCCTCGCGAGGTTCGCGCTCTCGGGGTTGCCCACGCCCCATCGCTGGACGTTCGCTCTGGCCCTCCAGGCCTGCGCTCTCTCGATGCTGCCTGCGCTCCGCCATCCATGGCTGCGCTGGTCAGCAACGCCGGCTCCCGGGGCATGGGCAACCCCTCTGGTGATCTGATTCAGGAGGCTCGTTTTGTGCGCGAGGATCACGAAGGATCCCTCAAACTCCGGGCGGACTGGGTTGTTTATGATCCAGCGGAAGCGGGCAGTGAGGCAGCGTTTTTTTCGCGTATACTTTCGCGATGCATTCCGCTGGCTCCCCCTTCGTGCCCGAATTGCTCGCGCCGGCGGGCGATTGGGATTGCGTGCGCGCAGCGATCGAAAATGGGGCTGATGCGGTTTACTTTGGGCTGGCCGTTGGGTTCAACGCCCGGGCGCGGGCCGCTAACTTTCCGCTCGAGGATTTGCCGCACCTGATGGCGGCACTCCATCGCCGTGGGCTGAAGGGTTACGCCACGCTCAATACGCTTGTCTTTAGCGACGAGCTTTCGCACCTCGAAGAGGTGGTGATCGCAGTGGCCGAAGCGGGAGTTGATGCGGTGCTCGTGCAAGACATCGGTGCCGCTCGGCTCATCAAGCGGATATGCCCCGATCTATCGCTGCACGCATCTACGCAGATGACGCTTACCAGTGCTGAGAGCATTGCAATGGCCGAGTCGCTGGGAATCGACCGCGTGGTCGTGGCAAGAGAGCTTTCCATCGCCGAAATCGTGCACATTCGAAAGCAAACATCGATGCCTCTGGAGGTGTTTGTGCATGGGGCCCTGTGCGTGGCCTACTCGGGCCAATGCCTGACGAGCGAGTCGCTTGGCGGCCGCAGTGCCAACCGCGGCCAGTGTGCGCAGGCCTGCCGGCTGCCATACGATCTCATCTGCGATGGCAAAGATGTTGATCTTGGCACGCAGAAATATTTGCTATCGCCGCAGGATCTGGCTGCGTATGCGTTGGCACCGGAGTTAATTGCGGCTGGAGTGGCATCGTTCAAAATTGAGGGGCGGCTCAAGACGGCTGAATATGTGGCCAATATCACCCGGCATTACCGCACGGCTATTGATCATGCCGTGGCATCGCAGCCCGCTCCGTTTACGCCGCAGGATGTGGAGGAAATGGAGCTCTCGTTTTCGCGAGGCTTTTCTCCCGGTTGGCTTCACGGCTGCGACCACAAGATGCTTGTGCCAGCCACGAGCAGTTCCAAGCGTGGCGTGCGACTCGGAACGGTGGTCGCCGTGCGCCGTGACCGCGTGGTCGTGGATTTGGTGGCGGGCATCAAACGCGGCGATGGAGTGTCGTTTGATTGCGGAAAACCAATGGATGATCCACAAGGAGGCCGCGTCTACGAGGTCTTTGTGCGAGGGGCATCGCTCACCGAACTTGTGTCATCGGGGCACGTCGATCTCACGTTTGGCTACGGCGATGTGGATTTTACAGGCATTGAGGCAGGCCAAGCCGTCTGGAAAACCGACGACCCGCAACTCACCTCCCGCCTGCGAAAGTCGTTTGCATCGGCCGAGCCACGGAGGCAGCAGCCGGTCGATTTCTACGTCACAGCCGCAGTCGGCCAACCGGTGCGTGTGCGGGCCACGATCGCCACGGGAGCTGTCTGCGAGATCGTGTCGGCAGAGATTGCTGCCCAGGCCATGCGGCATCCGCTGACACCAGAAACTCTGCGGACGCAGTTGGCCCGGCTAGGCGGCACGCCATTTGTGCTGCGGTCGCTGGAGGCACAGATCACAGGCACGCCGATGGTGCCTTTGAGCGTGCTCGGCACGCTGCGGCACGAAATCGTTCGCCAATTGGAGGCATTGGCTGTGCTGCTGCCGCCGCGGCGGATCGACCGCGGCGCACGCGGTTCCTTTGAGGTGCGAAGCAGCCAGCACGCCCAGCCAGTGGAACTCCAGCCAGCGGAGCCACAACTTCATGTTCTTGGCCGCACGCTGGAGCAGATCCAAACTCTGATCGCTCTAGGCCAACGCCAGGTTTACGCTGAGTTTTCCGATATCCGGCAGTATCGCGACGCGGTCACAATGGCCCGCGAGGCCGGTGCCGAAATTTTTTTGGCCACGCCTCGGATCCAAAAGCCGGACGAGATGGGCGTGTTTCAATTGCTGCTCAAGCAGCAACCCAGCGGCCTGCTCGTACGTAATTTTGGCGGGCTGCGTTTTTTTCGCGAGCAGGGACTGCCGGTAGTGGCCGATTTTTCGCTCAACGTGACCAACCAAATCACTGCCGAGTTTTTGATGGCCGAAGGCGTGGATCGCGTCACGGCCTCGTATGACATGAATCGCGATCAACTCCTGGGGCTTGTGGCGGCCACGCCACCAGAGTGGCTGGAGGTGGTGATCCACCAGCGAATGCCGATGTTTCACATGGAGCATTGCGTGTTTTGTGCGGTGCTCTCGCCGGGCACGAACAAAACCAACTGCGGGAGGCCCTGCGACAACCATGTTGTGAAACTACGAGACCGGATCGGCGTCGAGCACCCGCTCACGGCTGACGTCGGTTGTCGCAACACGCTCTACAACGCCGTACCCCAAAGTGCAGCGGAAGTTGTGCCCTCGCTTGTGGCTCGTGGCGTTGGTCACTACCGCGTTGAACTGCTGGACGAGTCGGCCCAGGACATAGCCGAAGCGATCGCAGCCTACCGCGATCTGCTGGCCGGACGCGTGAAAGGCAAGGAAGTTTGGACGCGGCTCAATGCCGCCAACCGCGTTGGCGTAACGCGAGGCACGCTGGAAGAGCGTCGCAATCCACTGGCGATTTTGTAGGCCAG
>CAIRDU010000461.1 GCA_903877395.1 uncultured Planctomycetaceae bacterium | reverse complement strand
TTCTCGATCAAGTTCGGCCCACGTGGCTCGCCACGCACTCTGGTCCATCACCACCGCCGGCCGATCTGGATACGTGCGAGCTGTTTGGCGAAGGACCTCACCGATCGTGAGCTGGTCTACCCAAGGAACATTCTCTTCCTCATCGTGCGAGCCTACGACAACAGCAGCAGGCAGCTTCGATGCCAGCGCAGCCGGCACCGATCCATCGATTGAAATAGACAGTAAGGCCTGTGCGAGCGCCTTGCCTTGCGCATCGTTGCGGATGCCGCGTCGCAAAATCCCCAGCAACACAAAATTCACACCTGCCAGATGTGGCAGCTCATATCTCTGGACAGACTCGACCCCAATACCGGCAAACCAGGCAGCCACCCTCTCCGCAGTCAGCCACTGCAGCAGCCATGCATAATGCTCCTTTGAGCGAACTAGAATGCCGATATTGGCTCCCGTTCCCTTGTCTCCACTGCGACCATACGCAACGTCCGCCAAAGTGCGTGCCTTATCCAAGTGCACGCTCGCGGCGCTCTGGTGGAGAATCGGCTTCTGCACGGTCTTTTCCGGGGGCCACTTCGGCGGCAAGAGGCGACGGCCAAGCGTGTCGAGCGTAGTGATGATTTCAATCTGTGGCACAACTGCTTTGGCATCGATCAAGCTCGGCCAATATCGAAAGATGGGGTGAACGCGTGGCCTGCCTTCGGCATACCCGGTCGTGCCCTGCGGCCCGGCAGTGACAAGGGGCATGAGCTCGCGGGTGAATGCCTGCACGGCGAGCTCCGAATCAGATTCGACTGCCATGCGAAGCACCGTCTCATAGGCATCCTGGCACCGTTGCTCTCTGCTGAGCACCGGCACACTATCGGCAGTTCCTAAGCATTCCACAATCCAATCCTGATACACATATCCAGCCTCGTGCAACCGCTGACGAACGATCTCACCACAGCGTTTGGCCTTTCGCACCGATTCGGGACCAAAGAGTGTCACCATGCCAGCCGCGCGATACCCATCCCGATACGTCGCACTCACTTTCAGCGAACTGGTGCGTGGCGATCCCTTTGCTCCTCGCACCCGAATCCGATCGGGGCCAATGGAATCCACGTGCACGTCTTGAAACGACACGGTGACATCCGGGCTGACATAGCGGGATGGATCTCCGATCTCGTAAACCAACTGTTCTTTTACCGTCTCCTCAGTGACCATGCCCCCTGTGTGATTGGGTTTGGTGATCACGCACTCCCCTGCCCGGTCGATCTCTGCGATCGGAAACCCCAGATGCGCAGGATCCGGAACGTTGAGCCAATCAGTTGCGATTCCTCCGGTGACGTGGGTGCCGCATTCCAGTAGATGCCCTGCGACGGTCGCGCCAGCCAATGCATCCCATGCATCCTGTCTCCAACCAAACGCATGGACACACGCCGCCACGACCATAGATGGATCCGCCACGCGACCGGTAATGACCAGATCGGCTCCAGCATCCAAGGCTCGCGCGATCCCCTCGCACCCCATATAGGCGTTTGCTGTCACCAATCGATCCCGCACAGTCGAGATCGGTGCGTGAGAATCAAGATTCGCAAAGCTGGTCTGAGAAACTGCGGTGCGACCACTGGTTGCCTTTAATACTGCCAAGCAATCGTCTCCAAAGACGACTCCGATCTTTAGCGATCGGCATCCGCGTTGGTCTAATACCGCCTGGCAGGCGTGCGCGCACGCTTGCGGATTCAAGCCGCCTGCATTGGCGATCAAGCGGCATCGTCCCCCGGCTGCCCAATAGTCGGCCAGCCCCATTACCACCTCCACAAAATCCTGTGCATAGCCACGTCGCCCGTCTCGCTCCCTCTGCACGGCGAGGATCGACATCGAGACCTCGGCCAGGTAGTCCATCGTCAGAAAATCCAGATTCGGTACCTGGGCGAGCATCTCGTGCGCAGCAGTGGGCCGGTCTCCCCAAAAGGCTTGGGCGTTTCCGATTCGAATGACTTCGTTCACACATCCCTCTTGGCGATTGGTGGTGGCACGAGATCTGATGGCCTCACGACAGACAGAGCCGCCCCAAGCCACTTCCTCGTGTCGTGTGGGGC
>CAIRDU010000460.1 GCA_903877395.1 uncultured Planctomycetaceae bacterium | reverse complement strand
CCATCGCCACCAAAGAAGCTCTTGGCACCACCCCAGCGAGCATCCATGACAACGCCCATTTCGCTCGCAACGTAGGCGCCGCTGCGCAGCAGAAATTCATGCCCGCTGATGCGCAGAGTGATCATGTCACCTGGCATGGTTGGCGCGAGCGTTATCTCTCCGCCCTGCGGCGGAGCTTTCCAAGTGTTCTGAAAGAAACTCTCTCCGGCTACCATGCGTTTGAGTCCACCGAAGAGACCACCTTGCGCCTTGGTCTCGGTAGCGAGCCCGTCGCTATGACTGACCATCGCACCAGGCTCTACCTTAATTTCCTCGTTACTCCCGAGTTTCACTACGGCAAGCGAAAACGCGGGCTGATGTCGGATTGTAATTTCCATGTTGTTCTTCTTTATGGAGTAGGTGTTCGTAGCAGACAGCATTACGAAGTCGATCAAAAATAGTCATTTTTATTTCAACAATCAACGTTGAAAACCGAAACTTAAATGTGCATGTGTCATGTGTTTCGGTGACTGAGATCGAAGAACACTGAAAGGATAGACCGGTCAACGGCCCTTCCATAAGCGTTAGACGGTTGACGAAGCTGCCGAGTGGGTGAAGGTTGAGGCAATTCACGGCACGTCGGGCCGTTGGCGGCTGCAACGCCCCCCCTTGCACGAGCAGGTTTTCACCGTCGATACAGCCCGTCCCCGAATCCAGTCAGCAGGCGGACCCTTTCAGAGGCTGTGAATATCGATACCGGGCAGTTCTTTCTTTCCGCGTGGCATTGAATGCCCTCCTTTGGTTTTGACACTGACAGAATCTCTCTCTGGAAGTGGTGCCATTTAAGGGAGGGCAGGTCACATTCGGAAGAAAGCGGCGTAAAAGTTAACGTGCATCCAAGCTTGTCTTGTTATGTGCCGCATTAGATATCTTTGAGATTCGGGGCAGGCACCAGGCAGGCGGCAGCATAAGAATAAGAGCGTGTCTAAAAATGGGAGCAGAAAGGCAGCCGGATGTCTGGTCGCCGCAGGAAAGGGCACAGAAGTAGAAACTCCGCACCGACTTAGCCCATGGGTTTCGCCTAGGCGATTCGTGTCGTGTCGTGGCCAGATGCCGCTCGTTGAAGTCGTGCACTGCCGCAGGATCGGCATCTGGTTCACCACCTCCCGCCCGTCGGAAAAGATCGCTTTGCGGTGCTCATCGATCGTCAGAAGCGACCTTGACGATGCCAACGCCGTAGCACCCTCAAAAACAGGAGGTTTTCGTGTGAGAAAAGTACACGGAGGACTTTTTCACGGGCAGCTGGGCGGGCCGGGATGGGGCAGACGCGGGTTCAGTGGACGGCGACCGCATCGCCACGACAAATACTGCCGGGGGAAATGACTCGCGCATAAACGCCGACGCTGGGCAAGGACCGGCCGGCGAACGGCACGTGAACGCTGTTGCGCACTATGGCATTCCGAAAAATGCCTGGGTCCTTGGGTAGGTCTCCTTGGGCGAGCGTTGTCATCACGCAGCGGGGGCACGGATCGCTGATGTGGAGCCGTACGCTCTCCCCGAGAGTGAGGATTTTTCCGATCCAGTCGTTCTCGACAAACCCTCTGAGGCCTGCCGTATCGACCACTATGTTGGGGCGAAAGCGCCGAACCTCGAAACGTCCTTCTGGATAGCATGCCCGCAGGCTATCCAGCGTTGCGGTACTCACAATATGGACCGTGGCGTAATCGAAAAATGAGCCGGGCGGTGCATCACCAGCCATGGCTTCGGCTGTGATCTCATTGCTGCCGCCCGCGTGCTCAGGCCAATACTGCTCTAAAAATGCCTTTTCCGGGGCGGCCTGTTTCAGCGTCACCGAACGCGCCAGCGATTTCGACAACTGGTCGTCGATGTCGGCGTCGTCGCTTCGCAGCACACGGCCGTCGGGCAGCGCAATCGAAGTTGGCGGCAGAGCTCCCTCGGTGGGCGGTGTGGTATAGGCAGCGCGATACGCAAACAACTCCGGCCACTTGTTGGGATTCTTGGCACTGACCACCTTGCCGGTTTCGTGATCCACCAAGGCGTGCGCGCGATCGCCGAGCAGACCACGAGTGGTGACCTGGGAAGCATTGAGCTCCTCGCCCAGCATGGACTTGACTGGATATCTCCAAACGGTCGCGACGGTTCCCATGCACGTTGCACTCATGCTTCCTGTTCCTCGCTTCAGTTCGGCGGCGCACGGGCTGTGGCCCTGCTCCGTCTTTGAGGAGACCCTCTATGACTTCAGGCAGAACTGCCTAGGCCGATCATTTCGGAAGAGAAAAGGATAGCCCTGTCAACGGCCCTTCCACAAGCGTCGAACCCGCGATGAACGATCGACTAGGTAAACACGAGGCATTTCTTGTCTTCCCAAGCCAAGATCGACGTATCATAAATTGCTCCAAACCACCCCGCACGAGCGAATTTTCACCGTCGGCGTAGCCCTTCGCCGAGCCCGCCCAACGCGAGGCTGGTTGCGGCGCTCACAATAAGTGGATGTCGATCTCGGGCAGCTCGTCGGGGGAGGCCTGCATGACATCGCAGTCGTCGTGCACCTGCACGAGTTCGCCCCAGTGGTCGGCGGGCCGCGAGCGGGCGAGACGGGTGGAGGTTCGAGCGGCTCGCCAAGATGTGTAAGAATCTTACGGACGGGCTCTGGCTCAGTGATGAACGCGATGAGCCGGATGTCGCCGCCACACGCTGGGCACTCGAGCGGAAACTCCTCCCCCCCGGGCCATGAGTTTCGCCCACGCAATCCGTGAGGTGTCGTGTGAGCGGGGGCTTTTGATTCGAGTCGTAGCCGCCGACGGTGCCGCGACCGCCGGCCGCATGCCCACCGGTCACAGCCTCGCGCCGCTTGCCGATGTTCCCGATGGCCAGCGCCGTGACGGCGGGCCGGTCGAGGAACTCAAAAGGCGTGAGGTCGACGACACCGCCCGCTCCCGGCCGCGTGGACTTTCGCGAGCGGCTCTAGCCGACCCAGGAACGTCATCGATTCCATCGCTGTAGTCGGCAGTAGAAAGAGCGTTGGCAAAATGTGGAAGTGTTGAAAAGTTAATTTGACTTGCTCGGCAACTTTGGCAGTAACCAACTCAGGAAACTTGATTCTGAGCGGCTTTGTATTAAAACGCGGCCTGGTCCGGTGAGACGGCAGACCAATCCTTCGCCGCCGAGAATGGTGGACTTCCAGGTGCCTGAGCCTTGCACTGCGAATTGCACCGTTGAATCAAAACCAACGATGTGTCCGGTGTCCACCACATAAGACTGCCCAGCGGTCAAATTCCGCTCCTCAATGGCCCCGTAGCTGCACGCAAGCGTCTGACCTTGTCCACTGATTTTCAGCAACACCAGACCATCGCCACCAAAGAAGCTCTTGGCACCACCTTGACCTGCCCCCATGAATGACGCCAGTTCTTAAGTTAGGATTTTGACCTCCAATAGACCAGCCCCGTGCGTTTGCTGAGGCGAGTCGGCCGAGTCGGCCTGGAACCATTTTAAAATTGGTGGACGTGTGTGTAAGCTTCCTCGTGAGGAGAATACGAAATGACCAACTCTGGGAACTTCGTTCGCCGTACTCGGAATGCTATCACGCATCAATCACTACTCAATCGAAGGCTTGCGATGCCACATTTTCTAGGAATGGCGTTACTGATTGGTGTTATCACTGGGAGCGCGTATGCCACTGACAATCAACAGCCACAACAGCAAAAAACTGTTCAAAAACCCACCCCAGCAATTCACGATGTCAATAACGGCGACGTTCCTTCCCCCTCGGTGGCTCCGGAATGCAAGCTGCAGACGGTCTCGCGGGAAGGTGTCCAATACCTCGAAAAACTACGGAAGGGCACGCCATTCGGCACAACGGACTTCAATTTGGAGGGACTGCGGGCCGGTATGGGAACACGCAATGAGCCCCACCTAGAAGGGGTCAAGTTGATTCGCTTGAAGATTGGGGATATTCCCTGTGAATGGGTTCTGGCCCCCGGTGCGGATCCCGATCTGCGGCTACTCTATCTGCACGGCGGCGGCTGGGTCTCAGGATCGGGAGGAAACTATCTCCCGCTGGCGGTCGATATTTCAGTGGCGGCGAAGTGTGCTGTGCTCCTCCCTGACTACCGACTCGCGCCGGAGCACCGCTTTCCCGCCGGGCTCGAGGATTGTATTGCCGCTCACGAATGGCTGGTCGCGAACGGGCCATCCGGCCCCTGTCCCGCCAAGGCGACATTCATTGCCGGGGATTCGGCGGGTGGCAACCTGACTCTAGCAACGCTGCTGGCATTGCGAGACCGTAAGCGCACCCTCCCGGCGGGAGGAATCGCGATTTCAGCGGCCACGGATTTCACGCTGGCGAGCGAGTCCCTGAGGACCATCCATGATCCCATTATCAGTGCGCGAACCATGCCCGAGTTTCGGGATCGCTATTTGGACAAGACGGATCCCAGCAACCCGCTGGCTTCACCCGTCTTTGGCGACTACCGCGGCATTCCACCGCTGCTGATTCAGGTTGGCGAGCACGAAATGCTCCGCGACGACAGTGTCCGAGTGGCGAAGAAGGCTGTTTCGGACGGGATCCCTGTGAAGCTCGAAGTCTGGCCGGGTAT
>CAIRDU010000459.1 GCA_903877395.1 uncultured Planctomycetaceae bacterium | reverse complement strand
GGATACTGATGATGTATACCAGTTACCGCCTCCAGGGTTCAATGTTGTAAAAGATCCTGTAACACCAGCTGGAAAAGAATATGTTGTCCAGTCTGTATTGTTAGCCAAGCAGTCGGGGGCGATTCCAGCGACGCTCACCGAGGAAGCTTTTCGCACAAAGTGGGAACTCCACATTGTGGCCGAAGACTTTGACGCCGCGATCAAAACGTGCGAACTCTTCAACCGTCTCTATCCAGAATCGCCGTTTGTGGATCGGGCACTTTTGCAAATTGGGCGAATCAAGGAGGAAAAGAAATTGCCGGGCGAGGCGATTCGCGTCTATCAGCGAATCCTTGGGCTCGCCGCTTCCCAAATCAAGCCAGAGGCGCAGTTTCGTATTGCGCAGGCTACCGAGCAGATGAGCAAGCCGGGTTCAGAGCAGGCGATCACGCAGTACAAACTCTGCGCTGAGCGTTATCCCGACAGCCCATTTGCTGGCGAGTCGCTGGGCAAACTCGTCGACTACCACATTGACCAAAAAGACTACACCGCTGCCAACGACCTGCTCGACCAGGTATTTCAGGACTATCCAGACGCGCAGTTTCTGGACTCAATGCTGCTGAAGTGGGTGATGATTGCGTATCGCATGGGGGATTATCAGAGGGCTTTTGAAAAGTGTTCGCAACTGTTGTTCGAGTATCCCGAAAGTCCGTATGCCGAGCGGGCGCGTGCCATTCTGCCAAAGATTGAGCTGAAGGTTCGGCCCGCCGCCAGTGCCGCTGCAGAAAGTGGAAAGTGATGCATAACACGAGGAAAGAAGAGACCATGACTCACCCGTTTGCCACACAGAATCGCGTTGGGAACATTTTACGCTCGGTGCTTCTGCTGGCCGCGATCCCGTGTGGCGCGCAGGCGAGTGCTGCCGACGCCGCAGTGGCACCCGCAGCGGCACCTGCAGCCGACCCGAAAGTGGCGCAGTTCGAAACGCTCGCCCAGTCGATCATGCAGAATCCGGCGGGAGCCAGCGAGGAGCAGATCCTGAGCCTCATAGCCAGCGCCAATGAAATTGGCCGGTTTTACGCTACGAATATCGCGATCAAGGCGTGGCTCGCACGGCAGACATCCCCTTCCGCCGCTATGCTGCGAGCCAGCGCGGAGAATGCGTGTCTTGCGGGTGATCTGCGCACGGCTGCGTCGCGATACAAGCTATTGATTGCTGCCTCACCGGCCGATGAAGGCCGCTCCCGAGCCGCCGCAAAGCTCTACGAGATCCTCGTAGACGATCTGGGGAATTTTGACGATGCTTATGCCTTCATGACTCGACAGGGTTTGGAGCTGCGGCAGTCACCTGCGTCCAGAAAGTTTGACGGGTGGTATCTCGAGCAGGCCCAGATTCGCCGCGACGTGGTGGGTATGGCCGCACTGCTCTCGGCTCTCCTGGCAGAGAAAATGCCGCTGGAGGTTGAACGCATCAGTTGTTGGAATCGCCTCGACTGGTTGATGGGCGAACTGGCTCGTGCCACGCCCAACCAGTTTGCGTCTTTGACATCTGCCAAAAAGATCGTTGGCCTGGTGCGCGAGAGCCCTGCCAGAGCTTCGCGGTATGGCTTCATTGTGGCATGGCTGGAATACCAGGCAGGCGCTGCGGGCAAGGAGCAGGCCGCGCTCGAAAAAGCATTTGAGCCGGTCGTTGCCGCTGCTGCGGCCTATGCTGCAGCAGCCCCCACCGCGGCCACGTTGAATGACGTGATGGAAGTGTTTGTCTGTGGCACCGGGAACCACGATCTTTGGAAAACGCAAGCGGCGCAGATTCACGGGTGGTGGACTGCTTCTTTCGAGAAGTTGGCCGATCTAGAGAAGCCCAAGGCGATGAACTACCAAGGCTTGTCGCAGCAGCAGGCGTCCCCCGAGCAGTGGATGCAGTTGGGCGTCAAGTTTCCGGAGGTCTTTAAGAAGGCCCTAGCCACGCGATCATCACCACTGCTCGTGGTTCAGCCCGACCTAGCGGTCTACACCTCGCAGGCCACGTTTCTCTCTGGCGTGCCATCGGCTGCGGCCAAGACAGTCAACTCGCTCGCGGCCACAAAGGGCACAGACTTGCTCGCGGGATTCAGGCACCTCTCGCAGCAGGAATCCTGGCACGGGGGCTTTGACAGCACGTTCAACTGCGTCCAATCATCCATCTGGCCCATTTGGAACAGTTTTTCAAAACAGCCAGCAGCGGCGACGGACGCTTACAACAAGGCATTGCTCGCGTGGGCTCCGGAGGCGATTGCCCGCACACCGATAGCCATCTTTCAGCCGACGGCCGCGCAAGCATACCTCAACGCAGCTTTTGCGAACGGCACGGCTGATCCCGCCGACAAGTCGGCCTTCGTCGCGGCCCTCCGAAGTCTTGATTGGGTGCCGTGGGATGAGAAAACACGGAGGGATGTGATTGCACCGGTTCACACGGCCTATAAGCAGTGGTCCGACCACGTACGCAAGCAAGTGGCAGGGCCGGAAAAAGCTAAGTGGGAGAAGGCAGGTGCCCTCATTGCGCCGCTCGAGGAGGAGTTCAAGAAGGCGTTCGATCCGGCTGTGTCGTTGTCGGCCGATATCGCTCGGCTGGCCGATCCGCTGGCTGGTCATCTGGCCCGCTGTGTGCGAGCGATTCGCGACAAGAAGCTCGATGATTATACTGCCGCTGCTAGGGAAGCCTACAAGATCGTCCGCGACTACCCGGATAGAAAAACTCCTTTTGGCCAGGCAACGCTGGTCTGGCTTCTGTCCAATCGCCTCGATGCATTCGACACGATTGCCTTTCAGTGCGAAGTGATCGCCGATCAGATGGCCGCATGGGCTCCCGGTAAGCCCGAAACAGTGTTCGAGGCGATCAACACCGCCCTGTTTCAGGATCGCCCACAGTGGGGCATGGGCGGCATGCCAAAGGCCGGTCGCGAAAAGGCGCTCACGTTTAACGCGACGATTGGTCAGGGGATTCTGGCTGCGTTGGCCAAGGGGCATTTTGACCATCGGTTTTTGGCCTACCACCGCGCCACGCGGCACGGGAGCGGCTGGCAAGAGCAGGAAATAGGCAACGATGTTCTGGCCAAGGCTATCGACACAAAAGTATTTCTGAAGTCAACCGGTTGGCTCAGTCCGCAAAGCAGCAGCGCAACGACCGACTACCAATTTCTGGTGAAAAACGAGTATCAGGGCCTTGCCAAGAAGTATCCGGTGGAGAGCTTCTTTGATGACATGTTCGTCGAGGAATCAAAGGCGCATGGTTGGTTCGACTGGTTGTTTACAAACTACAGTCGCGACGAGCAGCAAAAGGCGGTGAATGCCGCGGCGACGAGGTTTGCCACTTTTTCATCGCTGGCAACTGGTGCCGGGAATCCGCTGGGATACGATGTGTTGCCAGTGATGCTCCGTGCCGGGGATCGCCAGCCGATGCCTTCTGGCGTGGTGATGTGGAGCCCCGCGGATTTTTGGGCTTGGCACAGCCGCGTTTTTCTAGCGGCCCAACCCCAGCGGGATCAAGTCGCAGCGACGGCTGAAGCAGCCTACGGCAAGACTCGTTTTGATGAATGGTCTATGGGACGGGCATTGATTGCGAGC
>CAIRDU010000458.1 GCA_903877395.1 uncultured Planctomycetaceae bacterium | reverse complement strand
CCACGCATTGCCTTGCATGTCGTAAAGCCCCCAGGCGTTTGGCTTCTTCGTGCCAACTTTCTCGGCATGACCGCTGGAAGTTTCGCGAAACCAACAAAAGTTGCCCAAGAGCGATGCGTCGTCGCCAAACGAATATTTTGTTGTGGTGCCGGCACGGCAGGCGTATTCCCACTCGGCTTCTGTTGGCAGCCGATACTCGCTATCGGCTGCCAGCGCGCCAGTCGCACGCTCAAGAGCGGTGAGCTTCTGGCAGAAGGCCTGTGCAGCATCCCACTCGACGCAGACCGCCGGGTAGTTGTCACCGACTGCCACGTTGCTTTTTGCAATTCTAGGGGACAGCTTCTGGTCAATCGTTTCACGTTCGCCGCCTTCTTGCCACGGCTGCGTGTGCATCACCTCTATCCACTGCCGCTGCGTTACCTCGTGCGTGGCGATCGCAAACGGTCGAGTGAGCGTGACATCCACTTCATAAACGCCTGCCCCCATCCGGAATTTTCCGGCAGGGAGTTCTTGCATCTGCATGCCGACGGAATTGGAAACGGCTGCTTGTAGCGGGGGCTGTGCATGCAGCAGACTGGCCCAGAGCAGGAAACTGAATATCGCAGCTGCGCTTGAGAAAAAGGCACGCATGTAGGGCATGAGAAGTCTCCAAAGCCAAGATTAAGTTTGTATAATTGAGAGCGTCTGCAACCTGCGTCATCGGTAGGGTGATGAGCAGGAGAATCCCTCAGTTTATACCAAAGCAGACGCAGCCTGTTTGTCGGCATCCTGTTAAACTGCGAGCATCCTTATAGGCCAATGACCCTTCTCTATACGCTACTCTTATGACCATTTCCACTCCTTCGACTCCACGTCGATTCGAGGCCGATCTCTTCGGCCTGCTCTTATTGCAGTGCTACTTTCTGGATTATGCCAGGCCGATCGTCAATGCAATCGTGCCGGCATCTCGCGGCTGGCCGGGGGCTGCAGACTGGATGCACATTGGGGCGCCGGTCGTGCTGTCGGTGGTTTTTATGAAGCTGTTTGAGCGTGCAGCGGCTCGCGGGGCTCACGTGTGGCAAATGCTCACAATGCTGCTCTTGTGCGTGATGTGTGTTGGGCAGGGCATTCACATTTCGGCCGACTCCATTGACGGCCGAATGCAGATGCGACATAGCGGCCCGATCGATGTGCCGCCGTCAGACAACCCTGTCGTGCAGGCGCTCGGCGAGCCACTCATTGAAATCTTCGATCTCGCGTATGTGTATGACGAGTGCATTGGTCACTGGATGTGGTATGCCCCGCTTTTTGTGATCGTGTTGCTCTACGTGCTCTCCTGCCGCGAGCCATCCGGCAGCCGTGGTGCATCATCGAGCCGTGCCAATCTGCTGGCCGCAATCGTGGCCGCGTTGCTTGGCGTGTTTTGGTTTTATGCCGGGATCGAAGGGGGCGTCTGGCCGGGCACAGTCGGCTTGGCGGCCTCGCTTGTGGTGGTTGTTTTTGCCGACCGGTTGCAGGGGCTGCGGCTGGATATAAACGGCCGCTGCTTCGTGGCGTCGCTGCTACTGGCCACCGTGCTGATCGCCGCATGGGCGGTGGCATTTAATGGAAACATGCCGGGCGCGTGGGAAGTGTGGCTGCGGAGTCATCCACCCGTCGATAGGCTCAAACTCTAAAAGCCGAGCATCACACATCTACGACCGCTTCTGATCCTGCCAGCGGAGGACGAGCATCACGCAGATCGTTGCCACCGCAATCTGCGCAAGGAGCCCCACTAAGGGAATCCAGAGTGCATCGTCGTAGGGCCCAAATGAGCGCCAGTTTATTGGCACGCCGGCCCCTTCAGACCGAACGCCGCGGTAAGCCCAGTAGGCCGGTGCAAACACTTTCGCCAGCAGGTCGAGCAACCCTCCGCGAATTGGAAGAATGCCCGCACCCAAGAGCAACTGCGGCGTTACCAAAAGTGGAACGGCCAGAAAGGCCGTCTCCGAAGACCGCACCAGTGCCGACACGATCATGCCGATCGCCGCGCAGGCAACGGCAGCGAGGAAATTAAATCCAAACTCCAGCAGCGGACCTCGACGGTACATCGCAACTGGCCCACCTCCCCATTTCATGTCGAAAGGCAATTCAAAAGCGATGTCGATCACCGCCAGAAAGATCGCTACTTG
>CAIRDU010000457.1 GCA_903877395.1 uncultured Planctomycetaceae bacterium | reverse complement strand
TGCTCTACGGAAGGAATTCGGAGCAGTTCACAAACGACGCCCGTGATTTTCATAATGCCCTACGCTAGGTTGGGTGCAAAAAGCCGAATCCTACGGCCCGATATTGACTGTACTTTCGAATTGCATGCAGTATACACTCTATCCAAAGTGTTCTTCTATTCAACATCGGAATCGCCGAAAGGATCGGATCGAAGGATCGTTTCGGTCGGTGCCTCCATTCATGCCATTCATCCCATTTGTGCCAAGCCTCCGCGAACAGATTGCCGATCGCCTGCGGGCAGATCTGCTCTCCGGCGAGCTTTCCGAAGGGTGCTCGCTCGGCGAACAAGAACTTTCCGAGCGATTTGCCGTCAGTCGCACGCCTATCCGAGAGGCGTTACAGCAACTCACCTACGAGGGACTGCTCGAGGGACGGCGTCATGCAGGAGTCAGGGTCACGCGGCGACCATCCGACGCCATCTATGCGTTTGCTGTAACGATCCGCAAGAGCGTGGAGACGTTCGCCCTGCGGGCTTTTTTCGCGGAAATAGCCGATGCCGATTTTCGGCAGTGGAGTGCCATTCTCAACAACATGCAGCAAGCGTGCATCGCGCGCGACTACCGGTCCATTGCCGAACACGACATTGCGTTTCATCGCTCGATTGTTTGCCGGGCCCATCAGCGGGAATTGGAGGCAATCTGGGTGCCGCTCTTGGCCCGCGTTCGCACTCATTTCTACCAGACGCATCGCACCAACTACGATGATCCGATCGCTATCTATAAGGAACACGCAGGCATCGTGAATGTCTTTCGTGCCGGCGACCTAGACGCGGCCGTGCTAGCACTGGAAAATAACATCTGCTGATGTTCAGCGATGGCAGATTTTGAGACACGGGGTTTTTCGCTTGGGCAACAGGTTTTTTCGATCGGCTACGCCACTATGAAATTTTCGCTCTCGGGCAGGTGCGTGCTTCCCCAGAAAGCAGGCCAAGGTCTGCTCAAGCAGAACGCCGCATTTTTGGAACTGGCGCACGACGTGGGTTTTGACGGCGTCGATCTGCGGTGGGAACAGATGAACCCCTCCCTGCCGGACGCTTCCGTGGAAGAGGTGCGGCAACGGTGCCGGGAAACTGGCCTCGAAGTAGCCTCGCTGAACGCCAAGGGATTAGACAAGGAAACATTCCAGCCACTATTGGCACTGGCAAAAGAACTCGACTGCCGCCGAATCCGGGTACACGGCGACATACCCTCGATTCAGCAGGCTGCCGACTGGGCTCTCCCTTCAGGCATCCAACTGGCCGAACAGATGCACACTGGCGGCGCCTATGAGTCGGCGACTCTGGCGCAAAAAACGCTGGCCGAAGTCGGCCGCAACAACTTCGGCGTGATTGCTGAACCAGCCAACCTCAGAATGGCGGGAGACGATTTCACAGCAGAAAACTTGGGGCTCATCCGTAATAAGATTTTCTGGTGCCATATTCAAAGCCTTATTGTCGTGCCACTGGACGCTGCCGAAGGCCGCTCGATGCTGCGCAATGGCAGTGAAGTGGGCTTCACGCGAGTGCCGATCCGAGAAAACACAGGCTGCGATTTTCATGCGTTTTTCGGCGCACTCAAGGCCGTTGGGTTCAATGGTTACGTCAACTGCTTGGAGCCCACTCCGGCCGCAGATGACTGGGGGATGTTCTTCATGGACACTCTTGCGTTTCTGCGCGATGTTGCAAGTAGCGGTTCAGACTGACACACCAGACACGCCTCAGGAGCCGACCATGTCGCACGCGTTGAGCCACCGCAACCACAGTCTCCGATCGAGTACGCCATGGGTCTGGAGATGCCTCCTGCGGGGCATGAGGTTCGTCGCAGTGATCGCGACGCTGGCGAGCAGTCGCGATGCCGTCACAGCCGAACGTTTGCCGAGAGATGCCGCGATCCACGATTTTGCTCGCGCCGCAGTTCCGTCGCTCCTAAAACTCTACTGCCACCTTCACGCACATCCCGAACTCTCACTGTTTGAAAAGGAAACGGCCGCCCGACTGGCCGAGGAATGGAAGCAGGGGGGATTCGCTGTGACGACGAATGTCGGCGGGCACGGAATCGTCGCGATCCTGAAAAATGGACCGGGGCCAACGGTGATGCTCCGCACCGATCTGGATGGCCTGCCGATCGTCGAACAGACGCTCCTGCCGTATGCCTCGCAGGTGAAGGTGCAAGATGAGGCGGGCAACGACGTTGGCACGATGCACGCCTGTGGACACGACATTCACATGGCATCACTCGCGGGTGCGGCACAGTATCTCGCAACGCACAAGGATCAGTGGCAGGGCACCCTGATGCTGATTGGCCAGCCGGCAGAGGAGCGAGTGATGGGTGCCAAGGCGATGCTGGAGGACGGCCTCTTTACTCGCTTTCCAAAGCCCGACATCGCGATTGCGATGCACTGCGATGCCGCACTCGCCGCGGGCATGGTCGGGTGTCGGGCCGGGTATGCACTGGCCAACACCGACACAGTCGATGTCACGCTCTACGGCAAGGGCGGCCACGGTGCTTATCCACATACGACGATCGACCCGATCGTTGAAGCCGCGCAGTTCATTGTGGCGGTGCAAACGATCGTGAGCCGCGAAGTCAAGCCCACCGATCCGGCCGTTGTCACGATCGGCTCGATCCACGGGGGAACAAAGCACAACATTATTTCTGATGAGTGCCACTTACAACTCACGCTTCGCAGCTACACCGACGATGTGCGGAAGCAGCTTATCAAGGCGGTCGAACGCAAGGCCCGTGGCATCGCCCAAGCGGCCGGAGCGACTGAGCCGAAGATCGTGGTGTCCCAGGGCACGCCGGCCCTCTACAACGATGATCGGTTGAACGCTCAGGTTGAGAAGACTTTGCGACGAGTGCTCGGCGAGGACCGCGTGACGCTTGCCGAACAGTCGATGGGGGGCGAGGACTTCAGCCGCTTCGGTGAAGCGGGCGTTCCCGTCCTGATGTTCCGTCTCGGCACGATCCAACCGCAGCGACTCGACCGAATGATCCAACGGGGACAGGCCCCACCGTCCCTTCACTCAGCGCATTTTTATCCCGACCCCGAACCAACGCTCGAAACTGGCATGGTCGCGATGGCCGCCACCGCCCTCGATCTGATGCCAAAGCAATAGAGAAAGGGCAAGTCCCAGTCTTGCCTCGAAACACCTGTGGCTGGCCGCAGACGACGCTGGAAATCGGACGCGAATCAGGGGGCACGCTCTGCCTTGGCATCAACGGCCAAGCGAGCCTTCTTCAAGACATCCGCGAGCAACACAGGCTTGCCACCCTGTCGCTTGCTTTCCTCTGCGGCTTCCATGAATGCAAAAATTTCGATCGTCTCTTCGGCGGTCACAG
The DNA here is from genome assembly GCA_903877395.1 of uncultured Planctomycetaceae bacterium. Taxonomy (GTDB): domain Bacteria; phylum Planctomycetota; class Planctomycetia; order Pirellulales; family UBA1268; genus BAIKAL-G1-2R. Next base: position 1,087 of record CAIRDU010000457.1, on the reverse strand, counting down.
GGGGCGTGCCTGTTGTGAAGAATTTCGCGATTGCCAAGCAGAGCGATTCATAGCGGTCGCTTTTTGTCGTGGTCGCAATTGCTTTTGTTCCAAAGGCAACAGCCCCACTTTCGGCATGGTTACGACGCAAGCCGCGGTACGTGCCAACACGTCCATTCTTCCACGTGCCAACCACCATGTCTGCGTCATCGGCCTGGATGCGAGCCACCGTTTCACAACCCGTACCCATCAACGCAAAAAGGCCTTCGATGCCGTGAATTCCGTAGAAAAAAAGATCGGGGATTCCATCTTGATACGAACAAGGCCCCCACGTTTCGGCGCCCGCAATGTGACCCAGGCTTTCATTTTTTTTGAGCTCTTGAATGCCTGCACCAAAGCGAATCGAGGAACTGGAAAAACATGGCACATTCTCTTGCTTTGCACGCTCAAAGATTGCAATCGCATCGACCAACGATCCGGCCACTGGCTTGTCGATAAAGAGCGGCTTGCCAGCCATGATGACGGGAATGGCCTCCTGAAGATGGATGCGGCCGTCCACGCTTTCCAGAAAAACAACGTCAACTTTTTCGAGCAGGGAGGCAATGGTTTCGACGATTTCAACTCCCGTGCCGCGAAGGTCTTCTGTAAATTTCGCCACGCGATTCTTGCTGAGAGGCAGGTCCGTTCCACCCGGATAGGCAGCTACGATCCTGATGCCGGCTAAATCACGACTGGCATTGGGTGCGTTGAACAGCCCTGCAAATGCCGGGACGTGCGACGTATCTAGGCCGATCATGCCAGCGCGCAGCGGCTTGGGCGACGGTTCGTCAGCGACAGCCACGGCCAACACGCACACGCATATCGCGGTAACCCCAACAACGATGCCTGACGATTTCATGCGTGGATCTCCATGTGTGATGCCTGAACTCTGTTGAGAAGTTATTGGCAAATGCAGAACGAAAACGATAGGATACATGGTTTTGAAACAGGGAAAAGAGGCTTCGACATAGAAAGGGCTTGCCATGCGACGCCGCGATGTACTGATGGGTCTCACTGCGAGCGGCATCGGCGCCGGCATGACCGGACTGCCATCGCATGCGTCCGAATC
>CAIRDU010000456.1 GCA_903877395.1 uncultured Planctomycetaceae bacterium | reverse complement strand
CCCGGTTGTCTGCTTCTGCGATGACCATGATTGGCATCTCTCGCTTCAGAATGTCCGACGATAATGCTGGCGAAATGGAAAGCCCCTTGGTTGCCCAGATCGGGCTGACGAGCACGAGGGCTCTCACCTGCTGCCCTTGTGGTCCGCTGGCGAGCGGTGGCCAGGCAGCATCGGCTGTTGTCCAGAGTGCAGCCAGCGTGGCCCCTGTACCGCAGCCAACCACGCAGAGTTGGTTGATATCGAGTTCGCCGTCAACGGATTTGCGTTGGATACAGTTGCGCACCGTTTCAATGTCGCCTACAATTCCTGCCTGATCTCGCATGCGGCCCCCCGTTGTGGCGGCCATCAATTCTAGGTCCGTTTTTTTGAATGCCTTCGCTACGATTTCCTCCTCTTTACCGTTGGCCCACACCCGCCGCGTGCTGGCACCATGGCCTCGCAGATCGGGTGCGATCACGGCATAGCCTGCCTCCTGCAAGGCCGTGGCCAATGGCTCGACCGATTTGTGAGAGCCTTCCAGATCGTGCAACAAAATCACGGTGGCCAGCGGCTTTGTGTCTTCGTTCACCCGGTAATACCAAGCCACAAGACGTACGCCGTCGGAAGTTTCCAGCGACAGTTCTTCCACGGCGTTTGTGGCGGCAGATTTTTTTGCTGCAATCTCGTCAGCCGAAACGCATCGCAACTCCCAGATGCCAGCCGAATGCACTGCCAACCACAGAGCCACCAGCATCAGAAAAAATCGGGCGCGATGGAAAACAGCCATGGCAAGTATGACAAGCATGACAAGCATGGCAGAGACCTTCTGTTGACGGCACCGGCCCACACACAACCGGCCACGGCCAAAAAGCCGCATGGTTACGGGCCACGACTCTTGGAAATGCTATGCCGTAGCCCTCTTTCGAGTCAAATTGCCGAGGAGTTAGCTTCAGGGGGAATAGACTACAATAGAACAGCCGAATAGCATTGTTAATCTGGCATGGCGGCGTGTTTTTGCATGGACTCGGTTTTTAAATCGATTTTTGGACCGGTTTTTCGCGAAGTGGCCTCTCACGGAGGTTGAGTGCAACCAATGGGACTTTTTGAACAGGCAAAAGAGCGTTGGCAGTTGTACACGGGCGAAGAGGAAACTCCGCTGGATGGCGACACGCCAGCGTGGGCTGTGAGCCTTGCTATTCACGTCATTGTACTCCTGTCGTTGGCCCTTGTGGGGCTGGGTGAAATCCCCAAGATGGCCCGATCCTTTACGGTCATCGAAGCGCCGCAAGTAACCGAAGAGGACGTGCTGCTCACGCCTCAGGAAATCAGTTTTTCTGACGAAGCAGTCCCGACTGTGGGCGCCCAAAGTGAGCAGAGTGATGCGGTAGCGCAGGCCCTGGCCCCCACGCTCTCCGATGTGTCGGTCGTGCCAGTTGAAGCCGATCCAGATCTGATCAGCGATGTTCATTTGGAAGCCATGGACGCGCTTCCGACGGCGCAAACGATTAACACAAGCGTGGTCGTGAAAGGCTCCGTTGGTGTCGGCACAACCGGAGCGGCAGGAGCGGTTGACCGGCTGACGGCTGAGATTGCTAACTCACTCGAACAGCGGCCGACGGTGGTCTGCTGGGTGTTCGATCGCTCCGTCAGCCTGGCGTCGCAGCGGAAGGAAATCGCAGCTCGCTTAGGCCGTGTTTTTGATGAACTCGGAGCCAATCGATCAGAGAACAACCGGCCCGATCTCACGAACATTGTGATTGCGTTCGGCAAGGAAGTAAGCCTAGTCACCAAGCAGCCCACCGATGACGTGAACGAAGTCGTTGAAGCGATTCAAGGAGTGTCGGTCGATGATTCGGGCGTGGAGATGACATTCCAAGCGATTCGAGCCGCTGCGGAGACCGCGAAAGTTTTCCGAGTTACAGCACCCAAGAAAAACGTCATGATTGTTGTCTTCACCGACGAAGTGGGCAACGACTCCAACACAGCCGATCAAACAGCCCACTTCTGCCGCACGCTTGGCATGCCTATTTATGTGGTGGGCGTGCCAGCCCCGTTTGGCCTGCGGGAAGTGAAGATGAAGTATGTGGAGATGGATCCAAAGTTCGATCAGACCGAGCAGTGGGCCTTGATCGAGCAGGGGCCCGAGACGGCGTTCTCGGAGGTGGTGCGAGTGCATTCCGGACAGCAGGCCGACGAGGCCATTGACTCTGGTTTTGGTCCATTTCACCTCTCAAAACTCTGCGGCGAAACTGGCGGCATCTATTTCCGCGTGCATGCCAACAGCGGTGCCCGTAGGCGAGTCAACAATGACGAGACTGCACCAATGGCATCGCAGTTGCGATATTTCTTCGATTCGGAGGCGATGCGAGGCTACCAGCCCGACTATGTCTCGGCAGATAAATACAAGCAGGAGATTGACAGGAGTCGTGCCAAACGGGCGTTGCTTCAGGCGGCTGCCAGTTCGGAGATTAGTCCGATGGAATCGCCTGAAATGACATTTCCAAAGCAGAATGAGGGGGCGTTGGTCAACCTATTGGGCGAGGCGCAGAAAGTGGCTGCTAAGATCCAGCCAAAGATCGACGCGCTCTACGGGATTCTTGCAACAGGGCTTGAAGACAGGGAAAAGATTCGGGAAAAACGATGGCAGGCTGGCTACGATCTGGCATTGGGCCGAGTGCTGGCCGTCAAGGTGAGGACCGATGCCTACAACCTGATGCTCGCGCAGGCGAAGTCGGGTATGAAATTTAAAGACCCACACAGCGATACGTGGCAACTCAATCCAAGCGACGCTGTCACAGTTGGGTCGCAGACTGAAAAACTAGCCAAGCAATCGACGCTGCTACTTTCCCGAGTGGTGGCCGAGCATCCCGGCACTCCGTGGGCGTTACTTGCCAGCCACGAACTCCGCACCCCGCTTGGCTATGCGTGGTCGGAATCCCACACTGGCGTGAACAATCCGAAGCCCCCGGACGGCGGCGGTGGGAATGCCAATCCAGCCGACGACAAGAAGCGAATGATGGCTGCACCCAAGCCGAAGCGCAACCTCAAAAATCTGTAATATCACAGCGGTTTTTGTGGTTGCAGGCCGGGGGGATGGTGCGGCGGAAGTCACTTTCTCTCGGG
>CAIRDU010000455.1 GCA_903877395.1 uncultured Planctomycetaceae bacterium | reverse complement strand
CGGCGGCAGCCGGCCGCAGAGGAGTTGCCGGCAGCATTGAAACATCATTTATTCAGACCCCAAATAATAGTCTCGGTATCACGACGGGCATGGCTTTCATCGGCTCTACGCTCTACGGAGTGGATCAGTTGGGCCACCTGTTTACGATTAATCCCACCACGGCGGTCGCTACACTCGTGACTACAATTGCTGGGTCGCCAAACTTTCAGGGACTCTCGATCGGTCCACAGAATGTGGCCGGGGGTCCGAGCAATACACCAGGCTATTTTGCCGACAAGCTGTTCGCAATTGACGCCGGTGGCTTCCTGCGGGCCTTGGACACGTCGGGCAATCTGCTTACCGCATTCGATACCAATTCTGACGGCGTGGCCGATGCCACAACCCGCAGCTATGGTACCGGGGGCAGCTATACCGGGTTTGCCTTTTCGCCACTGGACATCAATCTCTGGCACGCAACGAACCATCGTGCGACGGATGCAGGGCACGGCGTTACCGTAGCGCTCGACCACACCCGAGACGGCAACTACGACTCCAACGTCCTGTTGGCGAGGGAAAATATTGGTTCTACGAGCATTTACTATGGCCTCGCCAATCCCAATCCCGATCCCAATGAAGGCACTATTGCCATGGATGGTACGCAGATCGGTCAGATCGGCGTTGTCTCACCCACGTGGCTTGGAGATCTCGTGAGCGGTGTTGGACCTTTTGTGGCAAGTTTGCCGACCACAGGACGAGAGGTCGTTATCAACACGTTGCCATTTAGTCTTAACGGATACGACTACACCGACAAGCCAACGCTCTACTTCAACTACCGAATTGGGGCCAACGAGGGGAGCACAAACGTTCGGCTTTCGGTAGGCTCGCAATGGATCACGATCGCAACCAATAGCCACGATCGAATTCAACCGACTACGCTTCCCGCTTTCGCCTCCGTATCATCACGGATGAGCACGCAGCCGAACCAGCTTGTCCAGGAGCTCTTTGAGGGGACCGGGTGGCGGCAGGCCAGAATCGATATTGGTCAATTTGCTGGGGCGCAATCGATCCAACTCCAGCTCTCTTTCACGCCGCCGACTCCTGGTGTCACAGCCGCTTTTGAGGGTGCCTACTTTGACGACTTCGTCGTCGGATTCGCTGAGCGTGGCGAGATGGTGACCGGTGCGGTTGCTGACCAGACCGGTTATTTCGACGTCGGCACGCCACAATCAAACCAGAATCTGCAGGGTCCGTATCAGTTGGAAATCCGCCGCGGCGAAGAATATGGAACACTGTCAAACAAAAAGTCGGCAGCAGTCCAAATTGACCAAACCTTTGGTGCCAATGATAGTCTCACGCAGGACAGCGGCCGACTCGGCGACGCGAATCAGTTGCGTCAGCAGGGCCAGTTCCTGATTGAAAGTAATATCGTCTCCAACGCGCTGACCTATGGCATCAGCATCGACTCTGGCATCCGCGATCCTGGCACCAACGCCCCATCACCAGGCGTGCTGCGTAGCCTGCCGGTGCTAAGCGGCAGCCGACTCGTGCCAGGAGTGGTGGTGGCCAACAACGTGATTGCCGACAGTGGCACTGCAGGCATTCTGTTTAGCGGCGATCCCAATACAGGCGGTGGGCCGATAGCCGCCGTGCCTTACGGCCGCATCATCAACAACACGATCTATGGTCGGGAAACAGTCACCGCCACAGGGGACACTGTGG
>CAIRDU010000454.1 GCA_903877395.1 uncultured Planctomycetaceae bacterium | reverse complement strand
GGCGGCCAACGGTTGTCGCGTCACGGGCGTTGATCAGCGTCGCGACCGACTAGATCTCGTCAAGAACGTGATCCATGAAGCCGTCGTCGGCGATTCCACAGACCGTGAAGTGTTGGAAAATCTACCCATTCGTGATGCCACAGCGATCTTCATCTCGCTCGGCGAGAGCATTTCACGATCCCTGTTGGCCACGCTGCACGTCAAGGAACTCGGCGCCCGCAACGTGATTGTGAAAGGTGTAACGCACGAGCACGGCAAGATCCTTCAGCACCTTGGGGCCGACCGAGTGATATTTCCCGAAGAGGAAGTGGCTAGGGAACTGGCCGACCGAATGACGTGGCCAAACGTTTTGGATTACTTGCCGATCGATCCAGAGTACAGCGTGGCGGAAATTGCGATGCCCGGATCGCTTTCAGGCAAGACGCTTGCCGAGGCGAATCTCCGCAGCCGGATTGGCGTGCACGTGATGGGGCTCAAGGATGTGATGACTGGAAAGTTTGAGATGTTTCCGGACGGCAAGATCAAGCTCCTTGAAGACCAAGTGCTGTTAGTGGTGGGCCGTGAAAACGAACTCACATCGTTGAGAGAGATGGCCTAGCCAATGGCGTCACTTGGGCGTTTCTGACGGGCCGCCAGATGGCACGGTGATTTCGATGGCGTCGGGTGCCACTGCCGGCGACGCTGCCGACTTGGATGCTGCTGCCGGATCAAATTTTGGCGTGTCCGTGCCGGTGCTTTCTTCCAGATCGGCGGTAAGCACCAGATGGTCGCCGCCACCCGCAGGACGCAGTTCGAGCATTGTGATTCCCCACTCTTCGCCCAGTTTCTTGCCCTCAACGACCACGATGCCACGGCCCTTGGGGCCATGGGCCTCGAACTGGAGCGTCGCGATCCCGTCGGTTTCATTGGCCCGTCCCGACACAGTCGGGCTGCACTCGACCGACTCGCCCAGCAGTTCGGCTACGCGTGGATTACGAGCCACCTCGCCCTTGGCCACGCCCACGATTGGATGGCTGGAGAGCCGTCCGCAGCCCACGGCACACATGCAACACACCATCGCGAAGAAAGCAAAGAAAAGTCGCATCGTTCGTTCCTCCTGAACTCAGTGGGCACACGCACGTTATGGTCGTCAGGCCTGGGCGTCGTGCACGCGGCACCAAGCAATTTTTTCAGCAGTGGTTGTGGGCATCGGGCCGCTAGCGACGGTCTGCTTTGGCGCTGTCGTTGCAGGTGACGCTGCAGGAAGTGGTGACGCTGCAGGAAGTGGCGCAACAACGGGAGCCGCGGCGACTGTCGCGGCTGGTGGCGTGTCCGACGATTCGCTTCCCGCCATTTTTCCGCTGCGGGCTTTGGCGAGGATCTCGGCCACCGAGGGCTTCTTCACGCCGGACGCCGCAACTGGCGTTGCGGCCTTGGAAGTCGGCGAGGGCTTGGGGGGAGCGTCGGTCTTTGCGGCTTTCGGCTCAACTGGCTTTGGCAGCGGCTTTGGTACGATTTTCAGAAACGATGGGTCGATGTCGTACCAACCGATGTTGTTGTATTGGTCAAACTCCACGAGACAGCGGCCGTTCATGTTGACTGTCTTCACGAGGCCCGTGGTTCTGGCAAAACGGGCCAGCTCAGGCGCAGGAGAGTCGACGACCACATAGCGGTCGGTCCATTCCGTTTTGAGTCGCTCGATGACGTCAAACATGGGCTGGTTCCAAGGGCCAAAAAAAACGCTTGTGAGGCATTGAATTGCCTACGAATCTGATCGATTCGCGGGCCGATCGCAAGATGGCAGCGATGCCCGGGCGATTCGATAGCTCCAAACCACTGTGGTCGGCCCCGCGAAGGGGCTGCCAGCAGAGGCAGGGGCGGTGTCTCCTGTGGCCCGCAATTGCAAGACGCGATCGCCGATTTCCAGCACACACTGCGATACTGGTTCGATGACGGCTGCAGCCAACAATGATTCTGCCGGCCCCGATGCGGTCATCGGGGCATAGCTTGTTCCAATCCACTGCGGCGTCTGGTGGCTGCGGCAGGCCACGTCAAAGAGCAGGGCGTCTGGCCGGTGCGAATCGACCGAGATGCTCATCGAATAATGCGCACGGCCTGCGAGGCCCACAGCCACCACGGCTGCCAGTGGCCCGCTGCCGACGCGATCAAGCTCCACAAGCGCAGGCGATGCTGGCCAATCCGGATCACGGTCACAAGGCCAAGGCCCCTCGAGCGACTGCCAGACAGGCTGTCCATCGAGTACGACGCAATGCGACCAGCGATCGACGGCCCACGCAAATCGTACCTGAAGAGCCCCGCTACAAAGGCTTGTATCGGCCAGTTTGCGTCGGCGGGCGTTTGAGTGGTCGGGGGCTGGCATCAGGATGTGTGGCTAAGGAATCTTGTGAGGAGGAGGATTGTTGAGCCTCCGTCGGATTCTTTCATGCGACGACACAAAGCGAAAGGGATGTCCCCAATGCAGCGTGTGCAAGGAGTTGGTGCCTGTCTGCTACATTTGAATGGCTTTTGCCCCTTTTTGTCGCCCCGGTGTATCGCATGGAACCCCGTCGCTCGATCAGTTGGCCGATCATCCTGGGCGTCGTGCTGATCAGTTCGATCCTTGCGCTGGGAGTGGGGTGGGTGCTGGTGAGCATTGCCGCTGCGCTGGGATCAAAGAACGCAGTGTTTTATTGGGCGATCCTCGGCGTGGGGGTGGCGCTGCTTGCGCTCGTGCTCGCCGGCGTGATCGTGTACTTGCTGCTTACGGTTAAAGCGATCGCTCTGTCGCAGCGACAGAGCAACTTTATCGATAGCGTGACACACGAACTCAAGAGCCCACTGGCCTCGCTCAAGCTCTATCTGCAAACGCTCACACGTCGGCCTGTGACTCCCGAACTACAGGCCGATTTTCACCGCTTTATGCTGGAGGACGTGGAACGATTGGATACGCTCATCGACCATCTGCTCGACGCCGCCAAGACGGTTCAACGCACGGTGCGGGCCGGCGAAAATGTGACCGCCATTGAGCCTGTGTTGCAGCATGCCCGCGACACCGTCTCGCAGCGTTACGGTGTGTCGCCCGACTGTATTCGGATCGACTGCGGCCCGGCTGCTCAGTCAGGCACACTCGAAGCAGATTCCCGCAGACCACTTACGGTGCGAGGGCGTGTGGCCGATCTCGAGATCGTATTTCGCAATCTCATCGACAACGCGGTGAAATACTCGCTGCCCGATCCGCAGGTGCATGTTGAGGGAGTGTCGCTGGCCAATGGCAAGGTGGCGGTGCGTGTTGCCGACAATGGCCCAGGCATTCCGCTGGCCGAACGGACGCGAGTTTTTCGCAGGTTTATGCGATTGGGCAGCGAGTTGGAACGCTCCACTCCGGGCACCGGCCTGGGCCTCTATTTGGTGAAGTCTATTGTGAAGCAGCTTCGGGGTAGGGTGGTTGTGAAGGGCCGCGGCACGCAGGCCGGGACGCTCCTTGAAGTGCAATTGCCGGAATCCCCCTGATGTTTCCCGCAGGCTTCTGCCATTCCAGTGAGAGAGATGCTCTAATTGCCGCCATGAATAGCACGAATAGACACCATCAAAATACAAAGAGCATGCAACCGGTGAACGCTGTTCCGATTCGTCGCGTGCTTGTGAGCGTCTTTGATAAAACGGGGCTGGAACGTCTGGCTCGCGGCCTCAAGGCCGCTGGCGTGCGAGTGGCCAGCACCGGCGGTACCCGTGCAGCGATGGCCAGCTATGGGCTGGAGGTTGAAGACGTCTCGGCCATCACGGGTTTTCCAGAGATTCTCGACGGCCGCGTGAAAACGCTCCACCCACACATCTTTGCCGGCATTCTGGCTCGCAGCGATCGGCCCGACGATCTCGAGGTGCTGGGGCATCACAGCATCCAGCGGTTCGATGCGGTCATCGTGAACCTCTATCCATTTGAGACTGTCGTTGGAGCGTTTCAGAGCGATGGGGGTGAGTTGTGCAGCGACACACAGCCCGCATGCCTTCCGGCGGATGCGATCGAATTGATCGATATTGGCGGCCCGAGTTTGGTGCGTGCGGCAGCTAAGAACCATGCCTTTACAGCCGTGGTGACGAGTCCTGAACAGTACGACGATTTTATTGCAGCGATCGGGAGGGGTGGCACAACGCTGGTTGAACGCCGGCAGATGGCCGCGCGGGCCTTTGAGCGAACCGCTGCCTACGATGCTGTGATCGCCAGGTGGATGGCGAGATATGCGGGCCTTGTTGCAGTTGCCCAGCCGCTGGTAGCCCGTTCAACAGCCGTTGCAGACCCGAGCGACACTGCGCCGCCGCTTCCATCTCGATTCACGCTCGATCTGGAGCAGCGAATGCTGCTGCGGTACGGTGAGAATCCGCACCAGTCAGCCGCAATCTATGCTCCCGCGGGCACCCATCTGGGGCTTGCCGGGCTCAAGCAACTCTGCGGCAAGGAACTCTCCTACAACAACCTGTTGGACCTCGATGCTGCCGCACGATTGGCTGGGTTGCTTGCTGCGGGGCCGGCTGCCGTTGTTGTCAAGCACACCAACCCCTGCGGTGCTGCGACGGCCACCACACTTGCCGTCGCACTCGACACAGCGTTGGCGGCCGATCCGGCCAGTGCCTTTGGATCGATCGTGGCGGTGAACCGCCCGTTCGATCGCAGCTGCGCCGAAAGGCTTCTCGCCCCAGGCCTCTTCGTGGAGGTAATCGCAGCCCCGGCCTTCTCGCAGGAAGCTGTTGAGCTCTTGACCACGCGGCCTCCATGGAAGGCCAGCGTGCGTCTGGTGGAGTTGCCGTCGGGCAATCCGTGGGAGTCCACCGCCGGGCTCGAGCTTCGGAGCGTAGCGGGCGCGATTCTGGCCCAATTTCCTGACGACTGCTTTGACGACCCTGCCGCGTGGCGGGTTGTCACGCAAGCCGTACCCGCAGCAAGCCTCACAGAGGCTCTCGATTTCGCGTTTGTGATTGTGCGACGACTCACAAGTAATGCCATCGCCGTGTGTCAGGGCACCAGCCTTGTAGGGGCTGGAATGGGACAGACCAGCCGCGTGGATGCCGTGAGTATTGCGATTAAAAAAGCGGGAGACCGGGCGCGTGGCGCGGTGCTTGCCTCTGACGCATTTTTTCCGTTTGCCGATTCAATCGAGTTGATCCAGCGAGCCGGCATTGCCGCGATCATTCAGCCAGGCGGATCGAAGCGAGATTCGGAAGTCATTCGAGCGGCCGACGCCGCAGGCATCCCGATGGTGTTCACGTCGCGTCGGCACTTTCGGCATTAAAAAGCGTTGTCGTAGGGCCACGTGCCGTTGGCCCACGTCAATGTCCGGCAGCAACCAAGTGCAGTGCATCCCAGAAATCTCCTGCCAGAAATAGCTTAGCACCATGCCAACTCTTCTCGACGCGATCGTTGTACGAAAACGCCGCGAGCTGGTCGCTGCCCGCAGCGAGTGTTCTATCCACACGCTGGAGTCACAGCTGGCTGCCGCGCCCCAGCCGCGAGATTTCTTTGGGGCACTCGCCGCCCCTGGCCCCATCAAGCTGATTGCCGAATTTAAGCGCAGAAGCCCGTCGGCCGGCGACATTCGCCCAGGGGCGACAGTTGAGGAAGTCGTTGTGGGCTACGCAGCTGCCGGTGCAGCGGCCCTCTCGATCCTCACAGACGCCGCCGGCTTTGGCGGATGCCTCGAGGATCTGCGGGCGGCCCGCGCGGCCGTGCCGTTGCCTATCCTTCGCAAGGAGTTTGTGATCGACCGCTATCAAGTGGTGGAAGCCCGCGTGCACGGGGCCGACGCAGTGCTTCTGATTGCCGAGTGTCTCGACGACTGTCATTTGCGGAGCCTCTACCGCGAGATCATCGATCTGGGCATGACGCCGCTTGTGGAATTGCATTCCGAAGAGCACCTTGCCCGCGTGCTGGATCTGGGCGCCACGTTAATTGGCATCAACAACCGCAACCTGCACACGATGACGACCGATTTGGATCACGTGCTTTGTTTACGGAATCGAGTGCCGAAGGCGTGCGTGGTTGTGGCTGAAAGCGGGATCTGTTCGCGGGCCGATGTGGAGCGACTCGAAGCAGCTGGCATCGGCGCGATGCTCGTCGGCGAATCGTTGCTCAAGGCCCGCGACCCCGGTGCGGCCGCGGCCGCACTGTTGGCCGGCGGATAGGGCGTTTGTTTTCAATGCCCGCGTGCGCCGTTGATGTTTACGGATCATTCACGAACCGGTAACCCATGCCCCGCACGGAAAGAAAATAAACGGGACGCGATGGGTCGACCTCAAAATACTTCCGTAGGTTGAGCATAAATGTGTCGATGGTGCGAGTGGCAGGAGCCCGGGCCATTCCCCAGACCCGCGTGAGCAGTTCGTCGCGAGACACAACCTTGCCCTCGTGTTCCACAAGATACCGCAGGAGTTTCATTTCCAGATTTGTGAGCCGCACGGGCTGGGATTGAAAGTAGGCCTCCCACGTCTCGAAATTGACTTCGGCGGCGCCGAAGCGATAGACGTCAGCGCGGGTGGGAGGTGTTTCTTCAGCAACCGTTGCGGGCGTGCTGCTGGCACGGCTGCGCCGTGCCAGCAGATTGCGAACAATTGAGATCAGTTCATCGAGGTCAAACGGCTTCTGGAGATATACGTCGGTACCGGCATCGAAACCTCGGATGCGATCTTCCACGAGCGTGCGGGCCGTGAGCATGACAACAGGCACACTGTCGCCTTGGGACCGAATCGCGGAGCACACAGCGTAGCCGCTCATACCAGGCAGCATCAGATCGAGCACAACCAGATCCACTGGCTGTTCGGCTGATGTCAGAAAGTTGAGCGCGGCCTGTCCGTCGCCAACGGTTGTCACCGTGAAGCCTTCGGCCTCGAGATTAAACTTGATGCCGATCGCCAGATGTTCTTCGTCCTCAACGACGAGAATGTGCGGCATAGAGTGGCCAGACGCGGATGGTATGGAAGGAGAATTCGTCCCCCCATAGTAACGCATGCTCGTGCCAGATGGACGATTAGTCGCGGTGGCTATCGGGCGAGCACGGCCCTGCCGCGGACCGGCCTAGCGTAGTTGTGATCCACAAACCAGTTCCACGCATCGCTGACAGTTGTCTCAAACGGGCGGTAGGTGTAGCCCAGTTCGGCCTTGGCCCGCGCGCAGGAGAAATGATGTGGCAGCATCGACATGGCTGCCGCCGCCGAATTAATAGGCAGTTCCCGACGGGTGCAGAGGCTAGCCAGATCCCCGCACCAGCCCGCCGTGCGCACCAGACCGGGGCGAGCGGTACCAAGTGGTTGCATCCTGCCGGCGACTTGAGCAAACACCCGCCACGCGTCGAAATAGCTCAGCGGCTGCCCGCCCAAGATATACCGCCGGCCGGACTGTCCGCGATCCATAGCTGCCAGAATTCCTTCGGCAACATCTCGCACGTCTACAAAGTCGTTGGACCCAGGAGGTGCAAATGTGCCCCATCCAGATCCCACCTCTAAGAGCATTCGGCCGCTGGACGGCTTCCAGTCCCATGGTCCGAGCATATAGACAGGGTTGACGATGACTGCGTTGAGCCCCTGATCGACCTCGGCCAGAACAGCTGCCTCCGCTTCGCGTTTTGTAATCACATACGGGCATTCAAGCAGGCCACCCGGAGGTGTCGCTTCATCCGCTGGAGCCCCATCTTGCCTGAGGCCGATGGCATCCACGCTCGAGACATGGATGAACTTCGCGCCAGCTCGTCTGGCGGCTCGTGCCATCGTGCGAGTCCCATCG
>CAIRDU010000453.1 GCA_903877395.1 uncultured Planctomycetaceae bacterium | reverse complement strand
CCTGCCCGATCGCCTTGCAGAGCCCTGCGATCGGTTCGTGGGCGTCGAATCTAAGTGCTTCCCAATATCTAGATCGCGGGAGAGCGTGGCGAACTGCCGTCGCAACTCGCCGATGCTCTGACCTACCGAACGGCCCACCTCCGGCAGTCGCTTGCCGTACATCATCACCGCAATCGCGCCGATGACGATGAGCTCAATGGGCCCAAGTCCAAACATCCCTAGTTTCCTTCAAAAGTTCCCGGCATGATTCCTGAGAACGATCCAGTTGGCAATAACTCGGGCTTGTTCAGCGATGCCCGTCGTCGCGGCCAGCCCCAGTGGGCCCATCGTCCTCGATGCCCTGGACGCCGCGTTTGAATTCAACAATGCCTTGGCCGAGCGATCGCATGACCTTGGGCAGCCGGGAGCCGAACAGCAGCAGAATGACTCCTGCGACGATGATCAGCTCGACTGTTCCCAGACCCATCATCGCAAAGGTCGTAAAGATCTGATGCACGTGAAGACACTCCTAAAAGGGACGGCGGCACATGCCACACCAGTGAAGTCTAATCTGCCTGACTCCAGAATCAAACCAAATGGCTCGGTTTCGGCAGGAATCGCAATTGCACGCGAACTCATGGCCGCCTGGCCACCGCAGATGCTACCTGCCGATGCATCGGCAAATGGCGATAGTACACCTCAAGCGTCATCGCAGCCATGGCCGTGGAATAGACCCGACCACCGTGGCTGCCCCACACCGGATCTGGATCCCAGCTGCCATCCAAGTCGGTTGACTCGCGGCGCTGCAGCGGCAAGATCGCGGCCTGCAATCGCTGATTCCAGCGTTCCCACTGCGGGCCTCCTGCGTGAAACGAAGCCAGCGTGGCGTAGTACCACGTGTAGGCGTTTGGACTGGCCGACTCCGGCAGCGACTGTCCCAGCATCTCCACGGCCTCAGCCACGGCTGGGTGATCCGGCGGCATGCCTAGAAACAGCCGACACACCAACGCCTCGGCTGTCATCGCGAGGCTTGAACGCTCACCCGTGCGGTACGCAGCCAAACCGCCAGCCCGGCCCGACGAGACACTTTGCAAAAATACTCGGGCCTGCGACTCGGCCTGCTCCAACCCTCCGATGCCGGCGTGCCGGCTGCTCGAGAGCACCATCACCTGCCAGCCAAGCTGGCTGGTATCGCCGCGGTCCCCGGCTGCATACCGCCAACCACCCGTGGCCGGGCTCTGCATTGAAAGCGTATAGTGAACGGCCCGATCCAAGGCCCGCCGCAGGGAGCTGTCGCCGGTCATCGCACAGGTTTCGGCCAGCGCAATCGTGGCCATCCCATGGCAATAGAGCGACGCAAAAAACTCAGCGTCACCGGCCAGTGAGCCATTGTCTCGCTGACGCTCAACCAAAAAGCGGATGCCGCGAGAAACCGCATCGGCGTGTGCACCTTCCAGATGCGTGTTACCCGCGCCCAAAAGAGCCAAGAGCGCCAAACCGGTAACACCGTGATCGCTTTTTGCACCAGCCCCCTGACGGTGATGCCCTTGCAGGGATCGCTCCACGCCGCCGCCATGCCTTGCGGCGTTCCAGCGGCCGTCGCTGGACTGCGTAGCGGCCAGCCATGAAAGCGCCGACTGCACGGCACGTTCTGTGTCTTGCGAGCCGCCGCGTGCCGCAGCTGCTGCAACGCGTCGGGCTCCCAGACGATCGGCGTACATTTCGGGCACAGCCGCTGTGCCGTTGTTTACAACCGACGAAGCAGAGAGTGCTCGCCCAGTCTCTGGTAGATGAGTCGCTTCGGAATCACTCGACTGCGTTGCGGAATCGTCCTCGGACACGCTCAGCAGCGGCACATGATCCGCCGGTGGCTCGGCGGCAACTGCCGTGGGGGCGGCTTCGTGCTTGAGTACCTCTGGGACGCTCAAAGCGGCCGCGGGCAGCGGCAGTTCGTCGGCCGCTTCATCAGCCACCACAACCATCATCGACATCCGGCCCGTGTCGTTTCGGCCCCACGATGCCGGCCGCATGCCCCCCGTGAGCACCGCGACAACGGCCAAGACAGCGTGCACCGCAACAGATAGCAGCACACACTTACGCAACGTCTGCGACTGCAGCCACTGCGTGCGAGACAACGCTACGAGCCCCACGGCAAATAGTCCGCTCAGCGTCCCCCAGATGATCCAATTGGCGAGCATCGGGAGTCCCTATCATTTCCTGCGTCCGTCCGACTTCGACTGCACCGAAATGGCGACGTGCCGAACCTCGGCTGTGCGACAGGCCTCGTAGATCTCGGCCATCCGACCGTGCGGAACTGTTTTTTCGCCGCGAATCATCACGGTCATATCGGGCTTTGCTGCGCGGATCGCCGCTAACCGCGTCGGCAGATCCTCGATTGCCACCTCCTCGGCCCCCAATCGCAGCGATCCAGATGCCTCGACCTCGACAATCTCGGGCTTCGCTCCCTCCACCGTGACCGCCGCACCGACCTGCGGCAATTCCAAATCAAACTTTCGTTCGTCGCCCGAAAACTTTGTCGCACACATAAAAAAGATTGTGAGAACCAGAACCACGTCGATCATCGGTGCCAAATTTGGCGCCGGCTCTTCGTCGTCGGAAAGTCGAACCAGCGGCATCGAATCAGGCCTCCGTGCCGGCGTGCGGAGCCTTGCCCCTGGGCGAACGACGACGCGACTCAGACGAAGACTCAAGTGATATCTCGTCGATGACCTGCTGGCATGTTTCATCCAGCCGCATTGCCAGTCGGTCCACCCGACTGGTGAACACCCAGTGCAAAACCATCGCGGGAATCGCCACGAGCAAGCCCATGGCGGTGGTGATAAGGGCCTCACCAAATCCGCGGGCCAAGAGATCGGGCCGCCCCATTGCGCCTGAGCCAGCCACATCGTTAAACGCCCGAATCAGTCCAAACACCGTGCCTAGCAACCCAAGCAGCGGCCCGATGGTGGCAATCCCATTGAAGACCCGACGGTATCGCCGCAGATGGTTAATCTCGCGTTCGCAGGCATCAATGGCAGCCTGTTCGATCTCTACCGACGGCTTGCCCCAACGCCGTACTGCCGCAGCAAAGACTTTGGCGACAGGGCTGCCATTCGCCTCGCAGGCATCCAGCGCCGCTCCGCGAGAGAACTGTCCCGATTGGACCTGCTCGATAAACCGCTCCACAAACGCTCGCGGTACGACGCGGCCCCACCGCAGATTGACGAGCCGCTCGAATCCAAAGACTGCGAGCACAAACGAGCAGCCCAAGAGCGGCACCATTAAAATGCCGCCGTCTCGGATCGTCGCCAACAGGTTGCCCGTGGGGATGAGGGGGGGTTTATCCGCCGAACTTTCGCTCGATTTTCCTGTTGCGTTGCTTGCAGGCAAGGCCTTGGCCACCCGCAGGGAGTCGTGGGCTGCCTGAGCAGAGTTTGCCGGCAGATCGGATCCGGCCCACGCCCGCGGCGTCTGTGCGACGGCTGCCGACGCGACAAAACACCCAAACACGACACCCACCAGCGCAGTGACGCACACGCCAGCGGAGTTCCCTCTGCGCCATACTCGGATAAAAGCCATCAATGACGGCATGATTGGAGCCTAGTCGGAAGCGAGGGGGCCGCGCATCCCGTTCCCTCGGGAAAACCCGCCCCCAATGCTCACCTATCGACTGCCGCTGCCACCCCCGGCAAATACTTTCGAGCGGCATGGCCTTTTTCGGCACAACCGCTACCGTTTCTACGGTAGCGCATCGGTTTTTAGTAATTGCTGTTACAGCCGGTGTCGACGTCGCCCACCATGTGCAAGTGGTTGTGATCGATGTAGAGCACTTCTTGTGTGTCCTCATCGACGAGTGTGTGGGGCACCGGCCAACCGATGCGCTTGACTTCCTGATAGTAGACCGTGCACTTGTAATGGGCGTGATGCTGCTGGGCCGGGCCTACAATTGGATAATGGCGGGGTGGATCGAGGTAGTCGGCGATCTTGCACTTCGTAATCCGCACGTGGTTCCGCTGAATCTCGTAGAGAAAAGGCCAGTTGCCCTGCACTGGACGAGCCTTTTCGAGAGCACGCATCACCTCGTCGTCGCTGGGTTCATCGACTGCCTCGCAGGGGCCTCCGGGAGGGATCGGGCCAAGTACTGGGGCTCGCTCGTAACGCTCGTAGTTCCAGAATTGGTCTTCTTTACTCTTCTGCACCCCGACCGGCACCGGGATCGGAAAGGCTAGGGGACCAATGTTTGGCCCCTGCGACGTGATCCAGAAGCAACCGCTTTGCGATACAGCGATCGTAGCGACCACCAGAGTCATCGCGAAGAACCGTGTGCGAACCAGCATAACAATCTCCTCAGGCGGCCTCGTGGGCAGAGTGTTTGGGAAAGCCCTGCGGGTTGTATCGACGCCGCAGGCCGTCGAACTTGCGGAATTTTCCGACTGCGTCAAGGTGCGCGACACTCGCGGTCCTGAAAGACGCGCTGATTTCCCACTTTCTGCGCACAAAAAACCACTCTCTCGCTTGGGCGAGAGAGTGGTTCGGTTGATTCGGGAGCTTACGGTGTTGCGTTCAACACCTTAGCGATGATGGCTGTGGGTATGGCGGTCGTCGAAGTCGAGGAACCACCATCCGTCGTCCCACTCCAGCGACACACGACGCCACCCCAGTGGCACCTGCGGGTAGGGATAGAATGGGCCGATGTACGGCCAAGCCGTCGGCGAATACTGAGTTGGGTACTGCACGGCTGCGTAGTTAGGAGACGCAGCGTAGCTGGGCCATGCGTAGTTGGGCACGTTAGGACCGTCACCTCGCATTGGCACAGGTGGCATTCCAACTCCGGGACTGCCCATCGGCATCGGACCTCCCATTCCACCAGCGTTTCCTGGAGCGCCTGGGATGCCGCCCGGAATCGCTCCGGACATCCCTTCGGGGCCGCTGGCATAGCCTTCTGTCATCCGCATGGATCCAGGCACCATTTGGCCGTCGGCAACCGAACCTTCGGTGGGATAGCCGTTGCCACCCGGCCCCATAGCGCTGGCCTTCATGGCCATTCTTTGATTTTGTCGACCGCCAGCAGCCTGCTGCCGGCCCTGTCCTTGCGGCGGCTGCATTGGCCGAGCCGCTTGTTGAGCCAGTGGACGCGGGGCACCCTGCTGGGCAGCCGAAGCAGTGGACCGAGTGGAAGGAACGGCACGTCCGCCACGCGTTTTTTGACTACGGGGTGCGGACGTTTGACCGCGGGCATTTGGAGCGACGGCCCCAGTCAGTTGGATTTCGTTGGATGCCTGTTCACCAATCACCATCAGAGCTTGGGCGGTGGCCTCTTCGGGCTGGGACTCATCGATTTCTGCGTTTTTTGCCAGCGTGGGCACACCAACAAGCGTTCGAATCGAAGCGGGCATGGCGAACATATCAACGAGCGTTGACGGGTTTGTCTCGCCGACCGAGAGCCGGTTGACCACTCTTTCTACGCCCTCAACATTTTCGGCAGCATTGACAGCAGCCTCGATCTGACGGGAGTCGGAAACCTTGCCTTCGAGCCAGACCGTGCCCGACTTCGCCTTCACGTTCACTCGGTACCCAGTGAGGGCACCGGAGTCGCGAAGCGTATTGGCGACAGTGGCCGCCAGATCATCGGCTCTGGCTGAAGCAGTTGCCAACGACAACGCAACCACAGCCAGCATGAATGCAGACTTCGAAATGGACATGAATGACTCCTTGGATCGGCCGCGGGTATCGAACGCCGCTGTACTACCTGTTTCGACAAGGACTCGTACCGAAGGGGAGTTTTTTTCCGATTCAAACGGAAAATCCGCTTGTCGCGGCGACCACGGCAAGAAGGGCAATCTGGGCTACCCATCGGAGCGAAAGTCGACGACGGCGATCATTGTCATGAGCGCAAGGGTCACGGCGGAGACGGCCCCTGAGCCTGGACCCAACTGAAGGGCGAAGCCGCACAAGGATCCAACCACGGCAAGCGACACCAGACACAGCCACTGGCAACTGCGTTCGTGCCGCGTGCCCTCAGCCAATCGGGCTACGCTCGCGGCCACAAGACCCAGAATTTGAACGGCTCCGAGCGTGCACAGCACCGGACTCACGGCCAACGCAAACAAGGTCATCACAGGATTCCTTTGGGACTCTGGACCGATGCACACCCCGGGCTTCACAGGCCGAGGCAGACAGCGGTAAGGGGGGCGAAACCGTAGCGAATGACCGCCTTCCGAGTAAAGCCAATCGTGGGCCAGAAAAGTCGGCTCTTCCCAGTTGGTTGAAAAGCCAGCCTCGACTTTTGCCGTGCGTAAGGCACGGCCCCGTGGCCCCCATCCTCCTACTCCCACACCCCCCACTCCATTCTTCCAAGCCCAAGGCGCAGCCAAACTGGAATCCTACCGGATGCGCACGTACGGCCATCCGGTTTCTTGTCGGCCTCCCTTCGCAGCGAAAAATCACTCCGCTCCGATCAGCGACTCCAACTTCTTGTCCAAATCGGTAATCACAAGATTGCGGTCGACCACGTTCCCATCAGCATCGAGCAGAAACATCGTCGGCAATGTGAGCACGCCGAGCTCCTCTGCCAAACGGCCGTCCAATCCACCCGCCTCATGCATCTGCGGCCACGGCAACGGCTTAGCCGCTAAAAACTTCTGCAACTGAGCCTTATCAGAATCGAGTGCGATTCCAATGACTGCAAATTTCTTCGGGCCGTACTTGAGCGAGAGTTCTCGGATCTGTGCGATGTCAACCTTGCACGGCTCGCACCATGTCGCCCAGTAATGCACAAGCACGGGCGTTCCGCGAAGCGATTCCAGCGACACCGTCTTGCCGTCCATCGTTGTGCCCGAAAGCACAAGCGGCTTGCCCACGCTTTCCAGACGCCGCACGGCCCCCTGAGCCTTCTTGGCCGAAGAGGAGTCGGGGAAAGTCTTGATAATGGCTCCGTACCGCTCCAGAGCCTCTTTCTCCTGACCGGAAAATTCCGCCGAAATGCCCATCTGCAGCATCGCCTCAGCCGCATCGGGCGCCTTGGGATGCTGGTCCACAAACTGTCGCAATTCTTCGAGCCATGCGTTTTGCACTTTGCCCACGTCGGCACCTGGTTGCAGCAAGTTGGCCGCATACCTTGCCGACGCCAATCGAAACATCACAAACGCCTCCAGTGGCTCATCGTCCTTCACGGAATCGGCCAGTTTTTCCAGCGTGGCAATGCCCTCTGGGTAGGTGCCATCCTGCACGGACGCTGCGAGCGTTTCGGCAAACTGCTTCATCCAAAACGCTTTGTCGCCCAGTTCCGAGGCTGCCACTACCTGCTCCAGCACAGCCACCTGCTGCCGCGTAAGATCCTTCCGACCGGCTGCGGTGGCCGATGTCATTTTCTCTTCGATAGCTCGCAGTTTTGCCATCAACGGCTTCACGCGTTCGTTTTCCGGAGCACCTGCATCCCCTTGCGGACGGCCAGCGACACGGGGCGAAAAGAAACCGATTGGCTCAGAGATCTCTCCATCGGCGCCCGGCACCTGTGGCGCATCGACCGGCCGCCAGCAGTCGCCGCATCGCACCAGCGAACCTACGTACACTTGCCCATTTTTTGATCCGCCGTTCTGGGCATCGCTATCAATCAGCGCCACCACGTTGTCGTAGGCCACGATGTCCTTCGCGATTCCCGTGCTCCCGGCTGGCAGCACGCCGGGGTGCGGCGCGAGCATGTTGTTCCAGCGAGTCTGAGGGCCGATCTGCTTCTGCGCGGCGGCAACGCGAGCAAAATCACGAGCCGCTGCGGCCGTACGAGCGGCCAGTTCAGAGAGCCGTGGATCCTCAAAACCTGCGGCCTCGAGATCTGACTTGGTGGGGAGCAGACGCACAAACACAACAGGATCTCTGAGTCGCAACGCCTCCACAATTTCCGCACTGGCCTCCTCGGCTGAGATCGATTTCCAACCGTCCAGAACGCCGTTCTCATCTTCGTCGACCCCCCACCGACTGCCCGCCGCATTCAGCCAACGGGATTGATCGGCCTTGGTGTTGTGATTGGAATCGATATCGCGGTAGATCTCGACGCCGTCTTTGTAGTAGCTCCAGCGGTCGACGACACGATCACCATTGGTGTCGGCAAATGATCGCAACACATCGCCTCTCGGCCCACGCACTACCCACGCCGTTACGCCGCCTTCTTTTTCCATTTGAATGGTGGCGTTTTTTACTTGCTCGGGCGACACTTTGTCGTAGTCAATGTTTTTCTGAAACGGCATCAGGCCAAGCGCGTAGTCTGCAGTGGGCTGTGCGGCCAAGGCAGCTTGGGGCAGAACGATGCAAAGACACACCCCCGCGACTGCCTGGACGCAGGAGAGCCGCCGAAAGGGTCCGGGGGCGCCCCTAGTTTCAAGCACGCTCAAAGGCTGGTTTGACTGGCGGACGACCAAAGGGGGGACGGTTACATGCATGGTTGGGTTCCTTCTTAGCTGGAGTTCCACAAAACGTACCGTGAAAGGCCACTGGCGCCAGCCCCATTTTTCCAATGCTCT
>CAIRDU010000452.1 GCA_903877395.1 uncultured Planctomycetaceae bacterium | reverse complement strand
CCAGGCCAACGCCTCGATGAAGTCGATCGTCCGCAAGGACTCCGGCAAAGGCTGGAAGGACTACACGAAGAAGCTCGCCAAGAAGGCAGGCCTGGATGATCCGACGGACGATGAACTGCGGCAGTTCGACCGGACTCGCCCGGAGAAGAAGGTCTCCAATGACGACTGGCAAAGCCCGAGCGATCCGGGCTCCCGCATCACGCGGATGAAGAACGGAACGACGCGTATGGCCTACAAGGCAGAGCACGCGGTGGACCTCGACAGCGACCTCATCGTCTCGGCGACCGTGCATCCCGGAACCGCTGCGGATACGGCCACGGTGATCGACACGGCAATCGACGCCGCGGTCAACCTCGAGAAGGCGGGATGCGAAAATGAAGTCGAGGCGATCGTTGCCGACAAGGGCTACCACTCGACGAAGGTTGTGATGCAAGCGGCCGAGTTCGGCATGCGGACGTACATCCCTGAACGAGAGGGACCAACACAACGACGATGGTCTGACAAGGATCCGAGTGAACGGCACGCGGTGTATGCGACTCGAAGACGCACGAAGGGTGCTCGCGGAAAACTGTTGTCTCGCGCTCGGAGTGAACTGGTCGAGCGATCCTTTGCTCACGTCTGCGATACAGGCGGCGCGAGACGCACTTGGCTCCGCGGACTTGCCAGCGTGACGAAGCGGCATCTGATGGTGGCCGCGGCAAGGAATCTTTCGACGATCATGCGCGTGCTCTTCGGAATCGGGTGTCCGAAGGCTCTCCAAGGGCTCCGCGCGCTTCTGCAGCTTGCCTGGACTCACTTCGGCCTCCTCCTATCGGCGCTGGGAAGCCTATTGATCCTGTCGGGCGGACGTGACCGCGCCTCCATCCGATCGACCGCTGCCGCCCGCTGACTCCTTCAAGCTCCTTGAAAATGACTTTGTCCACGGGCCGCTAACGGCGACGCGCATTGCCGCTGGCGCTTTTGGTCTTATGAGCGGACTTTTTATGGGGAATATTTTCCCAGCGGCCTTCGAAGTCGTTCCCACCTCATCACGAGCAAGTGCCGTTGGAGTACTGAACCTCTGTGGAGGAATGGTGTCAGGGTTTGCAATGCTTTTTGGAGGACTCGGGAAACAATCGCTGGGAATCGATCGGCTCATGGGGTTTACGGCGTGCGGATTTGTCGTGGCAGGTCTGTTGCTTTTGGCTGGTTTGGGGAGACTGTTTGATACAGATCGTGCAAAAGTTCAAGAATGATTGTGCCATCATTCATCGTGTGATTTGATAAAAGAGCGATCTAGACGCTCTTTGTTGTTCGAAAGATTTGCGTCACAAACGTTTACGCTCGATGTATCCGCAGAGGACTGTGCCATGCCACGCATTCTTATTGCGCAATGTATGCAGGAGGTCTCGACGTTTAACCCACATCAAAGTGTGTACGATGATTTTTCTGTGCGATGGGGAGACGATCTGCTCGACTACCATCGCACGGTGCATGGCGAAATTGGTGGTGCGATCAGCGTGTTTGATGCGACGCAAGATGTGGAAATGGTGCCGGCGTATGGAGCATGTTTTATCACGTCTGGTGGCACGCTTTCCGCAGCAGGATGGGATCGAATTGCATCAGAGTGTGTTGCTGCGATTGCGGCGGCCCCACCGGTTGACGGCGTCTACTTCTGTATGCATGGCGCGATGGCAGCACAGAACGAACTCGACCCGGAGGGCTGGCTGCTCTCCCAGGTACGGGAAATTCTTGGCGAATCGATCCCAATTGTGACGTCTCTGGACCTGCACGGAATTCTTACCGAGCGGATGGTAAAGCACAGCGACGCAATTGTGGCATACCATACCTACCCACACGTCGATTTTTTTGAAACGGGTCAGCGTGCAGCGAAGCTCTTACTCAGAATTATTGCAAAGGAAGTTCGTCCTGTGACGGCACGTGTTGCGATTCCTGCCCTTGTTCGGGGGGATGAACTGATCACGTCAACCGGACTTTTTGGGAAATGCATCGCACAGGCCAAGGAGATAGAAAACAGTTCGCCTAGTCTATCCGCAGGATTTTTTATCGGAAACCCGTTTACAGATGTTCCATCGTTGCAGACCTACAGCTTTGTCGTTACCGACAACGATCCAGCGACTGCCGAACGTGAAGCAATGCAATTGGCGAAAACGTTCTGGACCCATCACGAAGCGATGACCGTTCATCTGAAAAGCCTCTCAGAAATGGTGGCCTGCGTAAAGTCACACACAGGAGGCACAATTGCGATCATCGACGCTGCGGATGCAACGAGTTCTGGTGCATCGGGCGATAGCAACGCAGTCGTGAAAACACTTTTGCAGCATGAATATCGAGGTCGAATTCTCGTACCGATTGTTGACCCGGCAGCCGTGCAGATGGCCTTTGACTGTGGAATAGGAAGCACAATTGAAACAACATTGGGTGGTTTGCTGGATCAAAGGCGATTCGAGCCGATGCCGGTAACCGCACGCGTGCGGCTTCTATCAGACGGAGCATTTCGCAGCGAATCATTTGGAGAACAATGGGCTGCTGGGCCAACGGCTGTACTGCAGGCGGGCAACGTAACATTCGTTGTCAGCAGTCGCGCAGTGAGTCTTTACGATCGATCCTTCTTTTTTGCACACGGACAAAATCCACAACACTTTGATGCAGTAGTTGTAAAGTCACCACACTGCCAGCCTCACATGTATGCCCAGTGGTGTTCTATGATGCTCAACGTCGATGCGCCGGGATCGTCGAGCGCCAACCTAAAAACACTCGGGCACACGCGATGTCCGCGCCCCATGTTTCCTCTTGATGACAACGTTTTCTTTGCACCAACGGCAACACTTTTTAAACGGACGTGACACTCATGAAAATTCGTGAAATACGCTCTGCCGGTCTGCGCGGCGCGACTCCCGAGGGTGGCTGGAGCAACGAGCTCCGCCCTGACGACTGCGTTCACACGCTCATTGCGGTTCATACCGATGAAGGACTCACCGGAATCGGAAGCGTGTTTACAAACGACGCACTCGTGCGGGCATCGCTTGCGATCCTCGAACCGCTTTATCGCGGAGAAAACCCGCTTGAAGGACAGCGTGTCAGTGAAAAACTTCATCAGAATACATTTTGGCTCGGTCGTGGCGGCGCACTGACGCATACCATCGGTGGCATCGATATTGCCCTGTGGGACATTTTGGGGCAGGCGACTGGGCAGCCCGTAGGACGACTTCTCGGCGGACGGTATCGAGATCGGGTATGCCCGTATGCTTCGTTGTTAATGGACGAACCCTCCCGTCTGCGGGATCGGTTGCTCCAGGTACAATCTCAAGGCTTTCGCGCGTTTAAAATCGGCTGGGGTCCTTTTGGTCGCTCAGACAAAAAAACGGATGAAGCCATTGTGCGAGCGGCAAGAGAGGCAATTGGAGTCGACGCTCGATTGATGGTCGATGCCGGTGGCAGTGATGCCTACTGGAAAAACGGCTACAAGTGGGCACTCAATACCGCCACTATGCTTGCCGACTACGACGTCTGTTGGTTTGAAGAACCGCTTCAACCTGATCAGTTGCAGGATTACGTTTTGTTGCGAGAACATTCACCAGTGCCGATTGCCGGCGGCGAGGTTTTCACTAGCAGGCAAGAGTTTATTCCGTGGCT
>CAIRDU010000451.1 GCA_903877395.1 uncultured Planctomycetaceae bacterium | reverse complement strand
GCTATTGCCACCGGCCCAGGCATCAGAGCGAGAGAACCATTCGTAGTAGCCTTTCCGATCGGCGGTCGTCCACGCGTTTTTCTCCGTAACTGTACGAAGTGCGTAAGCGTAATGAATCTGCAAGAGATCGGCGGGCTTCTCAAGCGATGCCTTCACGTCGTTGCCATAACCAGCATTGCGGGCGATGAGTTGCCGCAGTCCTGCCTCATCGAGCGTAATGTTGGTGGAGCCTGCCGACACCGTGGGCGATGCAAGCATGCCAACGAGTTGTGAAACGATGCCCGGCGCACGCACTGCCACGAGCAGGCTGGAGAGTTCGCGATCGAGGTCGAATATGCCGGATGGGAAAAGTGGCGCAACCTTTGAGGCGATCCGCGATTTTGCATCGGCTGGCGGTTCGCCGAGGCGGATCATCGCTAGTTCATAGGCGCGAATGAGGTCGATTCGAGTGGCGGTGTCGAGTGATGTGGGATTGACGCGGTCGAGTGCCGCCAGCACCGCCAACTGTGCTGTTGGCTCAGCCTGATGAGCGACACCGATTGCCGCAGCGATCACTGCCCGCGGGTTTTGCTGCGAAAGCGATTTTTCTTGCCAGAGGTGGATCGGTTGGTGTTCGAGGGCCACTCGGGCGGCATAGCGAAGAAATCGGTCGGTGCTGGAGAGTTGCGGAATCGCGAGATCGATCGCCGCTCTTGGGTCGACCGCTGGCCGGTGAAATGCTTCCAGATCGCGACGCAGTTTGCGCTGGTCGGCACCGGCGGTGTGCGTGGCGTCCACCCCGGTCGTCGGCTCATCGCCCGTATAGCTGACGCGGTAGAGTTCACTTTGGGCCCCTCTCCCGCCGATGGCAAAGTACATCGCGCCATCCTTGCCGATCGTCATGTCGGTGAGTGGCAGCGGCGTTCGCGAGACAAACTCCTCCTTCGTCGCCTTGTACGTTGCACCAGCCGGCTCTAGGTGAATCGCATACATCGTGCCGAACGTCCAGTCGCAGATGTAGAGTGCCTTTTGATACTTGGCGGGAAACTTCGCGCCGTAGCCAAATGCTGCGCCCACGGGGGAGCCTGGGCCGATGTCTACCATCGCCGGCAGGCTGTCGGGAAAGCAGGCAGGCCATTTCCCTGTGCCGCTTCGCCAGCCCAGTTCGCTGCCGCTCGTGGCGTGATTCACTCGGGTCGGGCGATACCACGGCGTGCCAAAATCCCACTCCATGTCGGCGTCGTAGACAAACATCTCGCCTTCGGCGTTGAAGGCGAAGTCGTACGGATTGCGGTAGCCGCCTGTCCAGATCTCCCACGATTTTCCATCGGGGTCTGTACTCACTGCGTAGCCACCTGGAGCGAGGATGCCGGCGGCGTGGCCATTGGCGTCCCACATTCGGGCGATCATTTGATCTTCGTCCCAGTTGGCTGGCAGCCGACTGGTGCCATCGGCCGGGAGTGCGGTGCGGCGCTGTGTCGAACGGATGCCCCCGAGCGTCTGCGGTTGGGTTGTATCCTGGATCGCAAAAGGCACCTTCGTGTGGTTGCCGCAGAGGATGAACAGTCGCTTGCCGTCTGGCGAAAGCAGGATGTTGTGGGGGCCATGCTCGCCGCTTCCGTCGAATGTGCGGAGCTTTTCCACGGTGTCGAGCGTGTCGTTGCCATCGGAATCGGTCACGCGGTACAGGCCGCTGCCCGTGCCGCCGTTGCAAACAACATAGAGCGCATCAAACGCCCAGAGCAGTCCCTGCGCGCCTGTGATTGCGACTGGAATGCGTTCGACGCGTGTGGGCTGTGAGCCGTCCAGCGGCGATGGAGTGATTCGCACGAGGCCTTTGGTCTCTTGATCGCTCGCGATGAGGCGGCCTTGCGGATCGCTCGTTAGCGAAACCCACGAACCGAGTTCATCCTTGGGAACGACGAAGAG
>CAIRDU010000450.1 GCA_903877395.1 uncultured Planctomycetaceae bacterium | reverse complement strand
GCCTGTGGCGATGGTGAGCGTACGGGGCGGATTGCTCGCAGTTGATGCGGACGGATTCGTGCTGCCAAGTGCCGACTTCGCCCCCGAGTCAGCGGCCGAATATCCGCGCATCACTGGAGTGGAGTCGAGTCCACAGGGGCCAGAGGGATCCCGTTGGGGCGATAGCGTTGTAGAGGAGGGGGCCTCAGTGGCGGTGGTGATCGGACCCGAGTGGCGGACGCTTGGAATTGTGGAGTGTCGGCCAATTGCGATGCAAGGCACACGCATGTGGGAGTTGGTTGGCCCCGAAGGACGTACGATCCTCTTTGGCGGGGCCCCAGGTCGCGAAGCCGCTGGAGAACCATCCGTGGCAGAAAAAATCGTGAAGCTCAAGGCACTCGAAGGAGATACTTCTGGTCAACGCGTCGACCTCACGACGTCAGAAAGAAGGCAGCCGAGCGAATAATCAGTGGTATCGAGTGTGAACTTATGGAGCCACTCGCTCCAGCACAAGATTGCGTATGGCTTGAAACTGCGGATGCTCTGCCGAGCCACACCATTCAAAGAGGACTGCCTCGCTGGTGGTGAGGATCGCACCTGCGGCCTCTAGCCTTCGCAATCCAACATCATGATCGAGCGTATGCCGAGAGCCGACGGCATCCACGGCGATAAACACAATCAGCCCTCTCGCCAGCAGATCCAGCGCCGTCTGCGTAATGCAAACGTGTGTTTCGAGCCCGCAGAGCACAACCGTTGTGATCATGCTGCTGGGTGGCGTGTGGGATCCAGCAGGATCAACGCCTGGGGGAATCGCCCCGTCGATCGCCGCCCGAAAGGCTTCGCAGCCACAGCAACTCAACGACATTTTTGTGAGCGGTGGCGGGAGTAACGAGGCAAGTTTTGTGGACGTGGGACCGAGCCCTTTCGGGTACTGTTCGGATAGCACGCTGTGGACTCCCAGAAGCCTTGCCCCGGCGGCTAGTCTGGTAGCGCGGCTGACAATGCCAGCTCCTGCGGGCATCACGTCCAGGAGCCGCTCCTGAATGTCGACAACGCAGAGGAGAGTGGAGGCTGGGTGTGTTCGCATGAAAAGAGGCGCACTCGGAGGAAATGGGATTGGCAACAGCCCTTATGATTTGATAATCGAGCATAGCCTGCAAGGCGAATGTCGGCGACAGCCGCCATGTGAGTGTTGCGAGCTGTCTTCATGGCGAGAGCTAACTTGCCCGGATGTGGTCCGATCGGGTATTTCATGTTGGTTGGATCGGCTTTGTTAGCGATGTCGTTCGGCGCATTTTCAGTGGAAGCATGTATCGATGAAACGGGATCATCAGGGCATTGTGACTCGGCCGCTGGATGCACAGCGGTTGTTGGTGTGCGACATCGTCTGGCTCTCGCATCGCGTGCCTATTTTTCCAGTTGACCGATTGATGGCCCTAGGCGAGGTCGACCAGTTGCGGCGGGCCGCGCCCTATCGAGTCGGCTGGTCGGCCATCTTTACGAAGGCTTTTGCGATGGTTGCCCGCGAGCGACCCGCACTTCGCAGTTGGTATGTACCGAGGCGGCTTTTGAGACCTTGGCGACGGGCGTGCTGGGCGACCAGCCCCGTGAGCGTAGTGTCGATGGCGATGAGTCGGCATCGCGATGAAGCGGAGTTAGGTTCGTTTTCGAAGTCACATTCTAGCGATGGCCTGGATCCAGAAGCCATTTGCTGGGCGCGGATTCGGGAGCCCGATGCTTTGCCACTTGTGGCCCTGCAGGCTGCGATTACCCACTATGCAACGGCGCCTGTCGCGGATGTGTTTCCCAGTCAGTTGAAGTTGTTGTTACTGCCTCGGTGGCTGCGGCGTTGGATCCTGCGGTGGAATATTCACTCGACATCGGCCAAGCGTCCGATGCGGGTGGGCACATTCAGCCTCTCAACACTCGCGGGCGAAGGCTGTACCAATCGCATGCACCCAACATTTCTAACCACCAGCCTGAGCTTTGCTCCGCTGGATGAGGGAGGCCGAATGAATGTGACACTTTTGGCCGATCATCGCCTGCTAGACGGGGTGCCGGCGGCGCGGGCGCTGGTTGCGATGGAGGCTGCGATCACAGGGCCCATTGCTGCAGAATTAGCCCAACTCTCGGTTTCCTCTGCTGCAGCGAACACAGCTGAGCCGCGTGCCTTTCATGGGTAAAGCCGGACGCCGGCATGTGCAATGTTTGGCGGCGGGTTGGACGCCGTGGACTCCCTGGCGTTAGGCATGGCGGTCTTTTAATCGTTGCATCAGCAGGCGGTAGTCGCAGGAGTAACTCGTGAAGGAAAGCGTGCGGCCAGTTTCCGAATCGATATCAATGTCAATGTCGAGTCGTTCTGCTGGCAAATGGCTGGCGATCCGCTGAGCCCACTCCACAAACACCCAGCCCGGTGAGGCGATCGCATCATCCCAGCCGATTTCATCCAGATCAGCCGCACCGATGAGACGATAGAGATCGGCGTGCACCAGTCGCTGGCCGGGATCGTTGGTCGCATGCGGGGGTCGCTGGTGGATGTGGATCAATCCAAATGTGGGGCTTACGACCTCGCTCGGGTCGATGCCAGCAGCCGCGGCGATGGCTTTGACAAACGTTGTCTTGCCAGCCCCAAGATCGCCCATGAGTGCGACAAACGCCCGCTGCGGTAGCGACGCGACGAGCACTGCGGCCAGCGGCAGGATCGCGGCCTCATTTGGAAGCGCCACGCGCACACGATCAGGACTCAAAAGCATGAAGGAATCCCTTCGGTTCGAGCGGATGGCATGCCCCGTCAGCATGGATGGCAGTCAGGCCGGATCCCGATTCAACTGTGCCGATCATCGCGATCTGCAGATCGATCTGGCCGCTCTGGGTGGCCGCCAAAAGATCCCTTGCTTCGGAGGGTGGCATCGCCAGCAGCAGTTCGAAATCCTCGCCGTCGGCCAGTGCATGTTCCAGTGGACTCTGCGTGTCGCCAGCCGACCGGCTCATGCGTATGGCATCGGGATGAATAGGGATATCGGCCAGATGCAACACCCCTCGGGTGCCACTGGCCCGCATCATGCGAGCCATGTCGAGTGAGAGTCCGTCGCTCACGTCGATTGCCGCATGCACCACGAACTTCTCGGCAATGCGGGCCGCCTCGCGGCAACGCGGCGATACGGCCAGATGCCGGCCCAAGAGACTGCCGCCGAGTGGTCCCGTTATGAGTAGGTGATCACCCGGCTGGGCGCCATCTCGTCGCCACGCGCGGCCAGGGGGCACGCTGCCGATCGCCGTCACGCTCACCACAAGCGGTCCATCCCATGCGTTGGTGTCGCCACCAGCCAGCGTCACGCTGTGCTCAGCGGCCAGCGCCATAATACCTTGGAACAGCCCGCGGCCGATTGCGTCGCCGCCCTTGCGGGGCAGGGCCACGGCCACAAGGGCCGCTTCCGGTCGTGCTGCCATGGCCGCCAAATCGCTGAGGCTCACGGCTAGCGCCTTGTGGCCCACGGCCTGAGGACTGCACTTGGGGCCAAGGATAAAATCAACGCCCTCGGTGAGCATGTCGACTGTGACAACGCTGCGTCGCATGGCCGGCGGACGTAGCACGGCGGCATCATCTCCCGGAGGCACCTCCAGACGCGCGTCAGCCGGAATGTGGGCCAGCAGCCAGTCGACAAACTCAGTTTCCACGCTTGTGCACTCCAGCGACGCAGCCAAGTCTACCCCAAATGTGCCCTGCCGCATGCCAAGGTTGGGGGATGGTCGCAGAAGAACCGCAGAAGAACCAGGATCACCTGCGAACTGTGTCCGACGTGAGGTGACCAAAGAGCGTCTCCCGCCCTCGCAGAACGTAGAACTTGAGTGGGCCAAGATTATCTTCTTGCGCTTTGTCCAAAACATACGTCACGTTATCGCAGGAGATTGTTTCCCACACGTGCAGCCCAACCAGTATGTCGCCTTCGCGGATGCCCTGCTCGCTGGCGGGCCCATTGCTTCGCACATTTTTCACGAGCAGGCCGCCGCGGTAGCGAGATTGGAGTTTCTGGACTTTTGCGGTCGGCAAGAAATCGACCCGAAGCCCGAGTTCCTGCCAGCAGCGATCCTCGGCGGTGAGCGTCTCGCGATGGGTTTGTAAGGCGAGTTCTACTGTTTTTTCATTGCCCGATTGCGAAATGTTAAGGCTGACGGTGTCGCCGGCTTTATGGCCGAGCATCGCGCGTTCAATGTCCAGTTGACTTTTCACAGGAAGGCCACCGACATGAGTAATCCGATCGCCTGGCTGGATGCCAAGCGAATCCGCCGGACTCTCAGGCTGGATGGTTTCGACCACAAGGCCTTGTGTGCCACTCGGCTTCGCTACGATGCCGTGACATGTTTTGTCGATGCGCTCGACCGAGAGCAGCGCCGTCACGATATCGAGCGTCCGGTCGATTGGAATTGCAAATCCGATGCCCTGTGCGCCAGCCCGCACAGCCACATTGATGCCGATCATCTCGCCGTTGATGTTTAAAAGAGGGCCGCCGGAATTGCCCGGATTGATGCTGGCATCGGTTTGAATGAGGTCGTCGTACTGCTGGGTGCGGCTGACTTCAACGCTACGGTGAAGGGCCGAGATGATTCCGCGAGTGACGGTATGTTCGTAGCCATAGGCGTTGCCAAGGGCCAAGACCGTCTCGCCGATCATGAGGTCGCTCGATATGCCCACAGTGATCACAGGCAACGGTATGTCTGCAACGATTTTGATCACCGCTAGATCCGTCCGAGGATCATGAGACACCAGCGTAGCGTTGGTAGTTTTGCCGGAGGCCATCGTGACCTCGATCCGTCGCACACCCTCGACGACATGGTAGTTGGTGAGAATGTAGCCTCGGGAATCGATCACGACACCTGTGCCCATTCCATTTACGCGTCGCGCCTCACCCCCCGGATCGTCATCCGGGCTCGAGACCATTTTCTGCCCGTGAATATTGACCACACAATCGCGGGTCGATTCGATCGCTTGTACGATTGACGTGCGGCGAGAGTCCTCGGTCGCCGCTGCAGAGGCCGACACAAGCACGGCCACAATCGGCAGCACAAACCACGTACACCGCATGGCGCACAGACTCCGGAGAAGATTCACTTGGCCTGAGGGTTTCCCGCGTGTACGGGTTCCTGGCCACTGAGAGAATCGGACGGCGCATGGCTCGAATTCACGGGCAATTTTTAGAGCCCGTACAGCTTCCCCAGTTGCCATCTCATCGGCCCCTAGGGCACTGTTTTCGTCTGCATCAGGAAAACCATACCGGCTGGCCGTGAATTATTCACGTTGCCGCGGAGGGGCAGGCAATGGTGACGGCGGAGTTTGCGGCCGCTTGGCAACGAGGAGTGGGAGCAGTTGCAGGGATAAAAATACACCCAGCACTGCCAGCACTACCAGCGGCCAGACTCCAGCAATGCGCTCACCGAGGCCCCAGCCCACTTCGCGGGCTATCCCGCCCACCAGCGTTGCCACGACTAGCAGCAGAAGCGCGATCAGCACGATGCCGCAGCCCAAAGATGCCATCGTGCCTTTGAATGTGCCAAGCTCGGTAAATTCTTCTTGATGTAAGTCGATGGCCCGCCCTCTGGCAACACTTCGCGGCACAGTTTCCGCAAGTTCAATGGCACGCGCAGCATCGTCCCATGCTGCTGGTAAGATGTCTGTTTCCATCGCGAGTGAACGCGCCACGCTCTTTTGGCTGTTGTCCTCAACATACGTGCGAAGCACCTGAAGTATTGCATCGCCGCGGTCGAAGAATGCCAATTCGGCTTTCACGGGGGCAGTGGCATCTGACCAGATCCAATCGCCTCGCGGCCCGTCCGGAATCTGGATGGTATGAGCGGCAGCAGGCCCAATGAGCGACAGCGTGAGGCCTGCGCTCTGGCTATCGCCACGCATGGCCTGCCATCGCGCTGGCACATGAGACGGCCCATCGAAACCAACCGCAAGCGTGGGCCAAACCGTTTCTGGATCGGATCCCCCAAGCGTCGAGAGCTTTCGAGGATCGCCGCTGAGAACTCGCACAAGATCGGCATCAGAGGCCAGCTGCCGCAGCACCGTATTGCGCGAACGTTGTGGCATCCTTCGCTCGAGCAAGATGGTATCAATGATGGATTCGGAGTCGGATTGTGCTGATCCGTCTCGATGGGCGAGTGCTTCCTCAATCGTCAGGCGCAGTCGAGCGATAAATGGGTGGAGCCGATCAGGCAGGATCGGAATGAGCCGTGCCCCGGAATCCTTGCGAATCATGTCGAGCTCATACGCCCACAGCATCGAGAG
>CAIRDU010000449.1 GCA_903877395.1 uncultured Planctomycetaceae bacterium | reverse complement strand
TTGCCCTCTGGATTTCTAGCCTCCGATGAATTGTTCTGTTGACCTGAGCCCTCATCATTCGGATCTTGGTTTCGATCTTGGTTTCGATCCGGGTTCAGCTCTCCGCTTGACTCTCCGTTGGGCTCGTCCTGCTCATCTCTCGGTTGGCTGCCCGGCTTGTCGTCGTTCCCTTGCGAGCCCTTGGCCTCGTCGCCCGACTGCCCGCGGCCGTCCGACTGCGGCGACGGAGTTTCGGGCTGGCGCGGCGGAGCCAGGGCGTCGATTGTCAACGACTGCCACGGAGTGAACGACACGTTGGGATGCTTGGGGCGCGTGTCCACAGCAACGGCACGGTATTCCAGCACGCCCCCGGCGGTGGCTCCCAGTTTTTCCGGTACGATTTGCGCCGAGATCCTGAATGGGCCATGTTTTTCTTTTCCATCTTGCGTGCTCTCAAACAGAACGATCGCCGGTTGCGTAGCCCCGCCTTGCAATCGCGTTTCGATACCCACTCGACTCAGTGCAAAGTCGGGATCCATTGCCCGCACTCGCACCGTTACGGGAGCCCCGGGAGGCACTCGTACGACTGACTCGCGAGGCTCCTCAATCGACACCTCGGGCGGCATGTCAGCGACCACCTCAATACGATGTTCCATCAATTCTGTGATCACCTGCTCTCGGCCAGCCGACACAATACCTCGGGGCTGAAAAACCAAGCGGTATGAGGCGTGTTCCGAAGCAGTGCGATCGGCATTCATATGAAGAGCAAATGAAACTGACGCCCTGGCCAAATCGCTGGCGCTGAGCTTGAATTTTAAATCCCGTTTCTCATCGCAATCGAAATCGATCCAGGCAGCCTCTAGCGGCTGGTTGCTCTCACCTACAATCGTCACTTGCGTGCCCTCAATGGCTCGCATATCTCCCTGCCACGCCACGGCCTCACTCTGCCTGCCGGTGTAAGGCGGATAGTCGTAACGCACCTCTCGCACCAGCAGTGATGGCGAATCCACGACAGCAATCCGCACTCGCTCGCTGCGGGCATCTCCAGCGGCAATGACGATCTCCACTGAAGTTTCCAGCCCCCGAGTCAGGTCGGGTACCATCGCCGTGAAGGCTTTCGGCGTGATTGCAGCCGACACACCTTGCAGCATCTCGACCTGCCACGTGGCTGTCGGCGCGGCCGCTCCACCGGCTTCGCCTGCAGCGGCTAAAGGTGTGACTGAAATAATTACACGCTCGTCTCGCTGTAAACCGCGGATCTCGCTTGCAACAACTAGCTGCCGCCCCCGCACCAGCGTCGCGACGCCCGACTCCACCACCAGTCGATGGCGTTGCCTGTCTTCGTCGTTGCGAGCGTTTGCATTTGCATCCTCGCCAGGCATCCGCCAAAAGAGTTGTGGCGATTCGATCCGCACGCGTGACGGCGCCGCCCAGCCGACCCACGGTGCCAAAAGCCTCGCGGCACTTATCAGCAGGCTCTTGGGCGCGGCCACTTCATAAATGCAGGCAAGCCCCACGAGCACAGCCAGCATGTACGCTAGTCGAAGTGCCGTCGTACGATCGATGACGGCTTCGGTTGGCAGGCTGGAAAGCGAGCGGGCTGCGCGACGCTCCATGGATCGCACAACTATCGCCGCGCTTCCCTCGGGATGCGCTTTCACTAACACGGTGTTGACCAAGTCGTTGTGCAGGTCCGGATGCTCTTGTTCGATCGCCCTTGCCGCATAGACGAGATTCACCCGGTAGCGCAACAGTGGGACCACCCAACGCACCACACTGGCCGCAAAAGCAATCAAGCCGATACTCAACCACGCCCATCGCACCGGACGAGGCAGGCCGCCAATCACCAGCCAGTGTTCAATGAAAATGCCGAATGCCAACCAAACGGCAAGCCCGACAGATACTCCTAGCAGAAAGGTGGTCAGAGCAACGCCTTTGTAATCGGCGCTGGCCGCAGCCAACCGTTTTGCCAGATAGCGATCCGACTTCGACTCGGTTGCACCGCCGCTGTTCCACGAGCCAACCGCCAAGGCGTCGCCCAACCCTGAAGCCAGATCGCCTCGGGACAGACCGCTTTGAGAAGCTGTGCGTTGCACAACTGTGCTCTTCGAAACCGTCGCCATCGCGGTACTCTCCGCTGGTAGGCTCTTGGCTGCCAGGGTCGTTGGACGCGATCCAGACAGCAGCAACGCGGCCATTCGAAATTCCGAACTGAATTCCAAACGTGGCCCGACTGCTCTCAAGTATATCGGCATTGGGAAGCCCGTCGCTCCGCCGGATTGACTCCCGGCCGAAAAGCCTTCTATCGTAAAAGCCATTCCGGTCCTATTTCCGTCTGATTTGGCGAAAGAACAGCCCCCATGTCGCTCCTGCCAGATGCCGATTCATTTCAACGACTGGCAGACGGTTCGGCCAAGGGGCCAGTCGCGGCTCTCTCGCGGGCGGCTCTGGCAGTTCTGTCCGTGCCCTACGGCCTGGCTGTGACGGTGCGAAATGCTGCCTATGATCGACATCTGCTTCCGATTTCGTCGGCTCCTGTGCCGATCGTATCCGTCGGCAATCTCACGCTCGGGGGCACTGGCAAGACGCCACTGGTGGCATGGATTGCCCGAAGGCTCTGCGAGGCGGGCCTTCGGGTGACAATCGTGAGCCGCGGCTACGGGGCCCAACTGGGAGAATGCAGTGATGAATCGGCCGAACTTGGCATTTTGCTCCCGAATGTACCGCACCTGGCAGACCGCGACCGCGTGGCGGGTGCCCGCGCCGCCGCAGAACAAGGAGCGGACGTCGTGGTACTGGACGACGGCTTTCAACACCGGCGATTGGCCCGCGATCTGGATATCGTTGCCGTGGATGCCACAAACCCTTTTGGCTGCGGATATATTTTCCCTCGTGGACTACTGCGAGAGCCGCTTGTCGGCCTCGGCCGTGCACAGGCCGTGGTGCTCACGCGAGCCAGCTTTGTCAGCTCCGACAGACGCGCAGAAATTCGCCGCACGATGGCGGCTGTCTGTGGTGACCGTCTGCCAGCGGTGTGGGCCGAGGCCTCGCATGCTCCCGTGCATTTACGCACAGCCACAGGCACAACGATGCCGCTGGATTCCTTGCACGGAAAACGCATCGCAGCCTTTGCCGGAATCGGCAATCCAGCCGCATTCCGCACCACGCTTCAAAAGCTTGGCGGCACGCTCGTGGGCTTTCGCGCACTGCCTGACCACCATGTCTACTCTCGCGATGACAACGCCGCGATCGCACACTGGGCGCACGATCTGCATGCCGACACAATCGTCACCACGCTCAAAGATCTCGTGAAGGTGCAGGCCGAACGCCTCGGCGACATTCCGCTGGTGGCCATCCAGATCGCGATCGAAATCACAGCCGGCCTAGAACCCTTCGACTCGGTCTTGAGAACCATTCTGTCCCGCAGTCGGTCTGGCTCCACGCGCACGCGGCCGACTCCCCAGCATGACCCAGCATGACGCACGCCCGACGCTTTATTCTGATTGATCCTTGCCTCGATCGGATCGGATCGCATCCGTTCCACTATGCCGCAGAAGTGCTCGGTGCCGCGGCAGCAGAGGGCTTCGCATGCGGACTGGCAACGCACCGCGGATTTCTTGCCGAAAATGCCTACCCACCGGAATGGAACATTTTCACCAGGTTCGAACAAACCGGCTATTCCAAATACACTTCCTTTGGAGAACTGGACCGCCTCGATGCCCGAGGTAATCGGCGTCTGCGATTGGTCCCGCCGTGGGCGTTTTGGCACGCGGCCCGCCGACGCGTGCAACGCATCAATGCCTTTGCCCGAGACGCTGCGACGCTGATTCAACAACTTGAACCCGGCGACATCGTTCTGGCGGCCACCGCCACCGAACTCGACGCGGTGGGGCTTGCACGAGCGATCGCCAGAGTGCGGCCGCCACCGGGCATTGGCTGGCACATTCAATTTCACTACCCGCTCTACCGAGGATTTTTGGCCGACTACCCACGACAAGACCGTCGCCTTGCGCGAGTCCGCCGGTTGCTACAAGAAGCCGTGTCCATTGCGGCTCCTCATG
>CAIRDU010000448.1 GCA_903877395.1 uncultured Planctomycetaceae bacterium | reverse complement strand
TTCCCTACACGACGCCTTCCGATCTCAAAATGCCAGCGAGCAGCGTGGCTCTTGAGCAAAAACGATCGGCTTCGCTAGAGTCATGGTGTGCTCCGCCGAGTCGGCCTTCCCGATGGCTCCCCGAATTATCCCGAGAGGCGTGCTGTGAATCGAACTTCCCCGAAGCGTCTTGTCGTTCACGGTGTGGCTGGTCGTATGGGTCAGCGCGTGGTGGCCTGTGCTGCAGCCGATGCGGTTCCTTGGCAACTCGTTGCTGCCATCGAGAGGGCCGGCCATCCCAAGATTGACGCCGATGCCGGTCTACTGGCAGGGATCGCACCAGCCAATGTGGCCGTGAGCCATACGTGGAGTTGTGCGGCCGATGTTGTGATCGACTTCTCGCTGCCTGGAGCCATTCCTGGAATCGCTGCGGCCTGTGTCAAGGCTGGTGTGCCGCTGGTTGTGGCGACAACAGGGCTAGAGGATCTGGACCGAAAAGCCATTGCGCAGGCCTCCCGCTCAATTCCGGTGCTGCAGTCGCCGAGCATGAGTCTGGCAGTGAATATTGCGATGGATTTGGTGAGCCGCGCCGCCTCGCTCTTGTCGGGAGTCGGCGGCCGCAGCGATGTCGAGATTATGGAATGGCATCACCGCCATAAGGAAGATTCACCGAGCGGCACTGCGCTTAAGTTTGGGCAGATTGTGTCTGACGCTATGGGGCAACTCCGCGTGGCGCACGGCCGCGAAGGTCGGCCTGGGGCGAGGCCAGCGGATGAAATTGGTTACCACGCAATCCGCGCCGGAGACAATCCAGGCGAGCACACGATCCTCTTTGGTCTCGACGGAGAGTCGCTGTCTGTGAACGTGCGGGCCACCAATCGGGATTGCTACGCCAGAGGTGCCTTGGCTGCCGCTGCCTTTTTAGTAGGCAAGCCAGCCGGTCTGTATTCAATGCGAGACGTGCTAGGGCTCTCGGCAAGCTAAGCTCCCGATGCGCCGGTGTGATCTGTCGCGTGCCCCGGCCCGAGAAACCCTAGGTGCTATCCGCAGTGGTATGCGGGAGCCTGTTTTGCAGTGGGGTGTTATCGTTCTCGGGTGGCCCTTGAGAGAATCCACCAGCCCGCAAGGAGTTGCACAAGTAGCATCACCAGGCCGCCGCGAGGGTGGCCAGACGCTGCGTAGACCGCGCCAAAGATAAGGCTCGCTGCAAACCCAGCGAGCTTTGTGCCCACCTGCATGAGTCCGAATGTTGTGCCGAAGCGGCCGGCTGGCGCCAGCACTGCTACGCTCGTGCGTAGCACACTCTGTACGCCGCCGAGCACCAGCGCCAGTAAAATAGCCAACGCCATCAGGTGCCCAGGTGAGTTCACCAAAAAGGCCAGCCCCAGCACGGCGGCCCACCCAGTCAGGCAAATCGAGAGCGCCACCTGTCGGCTCCATCGTACGGAGATCCAGCCAATGGCAATCGCTCCAGGCATCGCTAGCAGTTGCACCAGCAACACCAGCCGTACAAGCGCAGGGGGATCCAGATGGAATTCCTCGAGTGCAACGCTCGAAAATTGTGAGATCGCCGTCTGCACGGTGCCCAATACGAGCACGGCGCCTAAGAGCATCGTTCCCAGCGGGTGCCATCCGCCGGCTCCAAGCGATCTGGCGAAGGCAATGAGTTCGCCGACTGACGTAGATGCACGTGGCTGGC
Source organism: uncultured Planctomycetaceae bacterium (assembly GCA_903877395.1). GTDB lineage: Bacteria > Planctomycetota > Planctomycetia > Pirellulales > UBA1268 > BAIKAL-G1-2R. The sequence continues at coordinate 1,435 of CAIRDU010000448.1, read as the reverse complement.
CGCTGCCACTTGATGCTTGCGTGCTGCCAGTGTGTACGCTGCCAAATTGCACGCAGGCTGCAGGCAGCGAGAAGGCCAGCCACCAGATGCCCACGAGAACAAACGCCACTCGCAATGCACCGGCGGTGGAGAGGCCGAGGGCATCGTGAGCCGTCACGATTGCCGTTGCCGCAACGAGGGCAATTGCTCCGCCAGCGTAGCCTGCGGCAAAGCCTGCCGCTGAGAGCCTGTCGGCGCCGTCACCCGAAGTCATGCTCGGTAGCAGGCTGCCAGTGAAAATGGCAGCCATGTCAAACGCGACGGTTCCCAAGCCGATCAAGAGTGCGATCCAGAGCCGGGCCTCAGGGGGCGCGATGCCCAAGAACAAACATGCGCTGCTGCCGACGAGTACGCTGGCAAAAAGCACCTGCTTGTGGCTGCAGTGACGATCCGCCCACGCAGCGAGGACCGGGGCCACGAGTGCTGATGCGAGCATTGCGGTGGCCAACGTCCACGCCCAGACCACCCCGCCAGGCACGCCCCACACGTTGTCCACAAACACAATTTTCTCGACATATGCCACGAGCAGCGTGATCGAGATCGTTGAAAACGCACTCGCAGCCCAGTCGAGGAGCATCCACGAAATGGCGGCGGGCCAGCGACTCGTGCTGCGGCCGTTGGAGTCGCAGGCTGCCAGAAGGTGATCTGACTTCTGGTTCATGCCTGCGCACGGGCGTTACGGGATTTGGGGCATGCGAATCGGTCCATCACGGTTTGTGCACGATGCGTGGCCCGTCGGTGCGGTAGGCCCCTACGCCCCCTTGATAGCGTTGGCCGTGCCACCAGAGCAGATTTGTTTTTTTCGGAATGACAAACCCTGTGTAATCCGTGCCCCACGTCCCTTCGCCGATTCTACGCTCCTGACCCCCTCGGCTCTCGTTGGACGTTGGTTTTTCGGCCACAACGACCGAGCCCACAGCAACGGCTAAACAGGCCATGATCGCAGTCACGATTAAGCCTGGCCAAGTCAGAGGCATCGGCCTCATGCGGTGAACTCCATTTCACAAGACTGCGCAGCGGCAAAACTCAGTAGCCAGAGAAATCCGACTACTGATCTGACACTCCTCAAGAATCACATAGACGTGTCCGATTCGTCAACACGAGTTAAAAGCGGCTGTCAGCGTAGTCTTTTTGAACCAGCGTTTGCTGATCAAGCCATCAAAACTCCGGCAGCAGCTTGAAGCGTCAGTCGATGCAGGGCGACGAGCGTTGGCACATCAACATTCCCACCCACGTAGCCACCGGCCAATACAAAAGCCACAGGCAGATGCCTGCGACGGCACCAGTCAAACACCAACGCCTCGCGGCGGGCTAAAACGGGCATGGTGACACCGGCGACACCGCCTTGGACGTCATCCTTGAACGGGTCCATGCCGGCGTGGTAAAGGCACACATC
>CAIRDU010000447.1 GCA_903877395.1 uncultured Planctomycetaceae bacterium | reverse complement strand
ACGGCTGGCTTGAATGTGGACAGCGGAGCCTTCCTGGGTGGATCGGGCAGTCTGGCCAGCACGATCGCGGGGGCGGGCCTGGTTGGCCCCGGCAATTCGCCCGGGATCCTGACGGCTTTCGCAGTAGATCCCTCGGCTGGAATGGCCTTCTCGTTTGAGCTGACAGGCACAGGGGCTCCGGCATGGAGCGTGGCCTCTGCGAGCGTCAACGACGTGCTGCACCTGACATCGGCCTCCCCCTTTACAAGCCAACTCAACAGTTCCAATGCCGTCAACATCTACTTCCAAGTGGCGTCACTGGCAGCCGGCGACACGTTCCAAGGCGGGTTCTTCACCGATGCCACACTGGCACAGTCAAACCTTCTGACCAACGTGTCGGCTGGCTCATTCAACTATTTTGTGCAAGGGGATGGAAGCGGATCAAACCCGTACAACGGCGTCAACTACTACACGTTTGCAGAGTACTTGGGATTGGTGCCCAGCATTACGGGCGTTGCGATGTCGTCGCAGACGGTGAATTCAGCCAACTTTGCGACGGGCACAGTCACCAATGGTCAGGTCGTTGAGCTTGTGATCGTGCCCGAGCCCGACACGATCATCTTTGCGGGCATCGGGATCGGGATGGCGGCGTGGTCGATCTGGAAGCGGCGGCGGATCGCCCAGATCATGCAGGCCAAGTAGTCCATGCAGGTCAAGTAGGTCATGGCCCGCACGCGAATAGTCGCGACGATTTACCAATCCCCGATTTGCTAGCCGTCGTCGATCCACGCCAACCGCTGCCACGAGAGTGCATGCCAAAGCGTCTACGGGGAGTGTCATGAGAAAAAAGAGAATACCGAAACTTGTTTGGAGGGCGTGCGCGACTGCCGAGGCTGAAGCCGGCATGTCATGAGCTGAGATAGCCCGTGCCCGCGAACTCGTTGGGCTGATTGGGGATGCATCAACCTCCAAGGGCAGGGATACGGTGACGGATCGAACAGAGTCGCACAGACCAACTCAGCTTAACCTGCAAGAATACCCGATTGATCGGTCCGGCGTGAGTTGCCACCGCTTGACTGTCATGAAAGGGTTGGCAAGTAGACCGCTGTCTCCGTGCGACTGCAGCCGCGGAGAATGCCTTTTTGCGCTGCGGCATCCTGTTCTACGTGCCGTGTGGCTCAAAACAACCTACCCGACACTGCTCGAGTGACAGCACAATGCCGACAGCTTATTTTTCGCGCCGTTGAACTGTTGCTCATCAACCGCTCAAGCTCCACTCGGGGAGTTTCATGATCACGCCGCCCTTCATGGCACTCTGGTGCGCGAGCAATCCCGTGCAGGTCCAGTTTGCGCTTTGACGGGCATTCGGATACGGATCGCGCCCCTCCACAATCGCCGTCACAAATTCATGCACCAAATGTGGGTGGCTGCCGCCGTGACCGCCGCCTTGCGTAAATGAGAGATGTTGATGGTCGTCGGCATCGTAGACGCCACCGGTTGTAAACCGACGGATTGACTCGGGCAAAAGGTTTGCAAAGTCGCCGACGGCAACCCGTTTTGGAATCTCTGACTCGGGCAGCTTCGCGGTATGCACAACAGGCTCTTCCCCCTCGCACAACTGCCACTCAAAACTCTTTTTTGAACCGTACACGTCGAAGCTCTCCCGATACTGTCTGGCAGTGTCGAAGAGCGATCGGATCACGCGGGCCACCACATCGCTCTCTCGCAGTTTGATATGCGCACTTTCGATCGCAAATGGCGAGCCGTATGCGGCAATGAGTTCCTCGCGAATGCGTCCCGATCCGAAGCAACTCACCTCCTGTGCATCTTTTCGTTCGAGTGCTAGGCACGGCCCGACGCAGTGCGTGGCATAGTGCATCGGCGGTAGGCCTGGCCAGTAGTTTGGCCACCCGTCCATATCCTGCTGGTGGCTGGCCTGCAGAAACTGAATTCTTCCGAGTTCGCCCCGATCTGACATCGCTTTCAAAAAGAGAAACTCGCGAGCATAGACAACCGTCTCGGCCATCATGTATTTGAGTCCGGTCTTTTCTGAGAGTTCGACGATTTTTCTGCAGTCTTCTATTTGTGTGGCCATTGGCACGGTGCACATCACATGCTTGCCCGCTTCAAGTGCGGCAATTGACATCGACGCATGGTCTGGGATGGGCGAATTGATATGGACCGCGTCAATGCTTTTGTCTTGAAGCACCTCTGCATAATTGCTCCAGCGTCCCTCAACGCCAAAAGCCTTCCCCACCTGATCGAGTTTTTCTTTTGATCGCTGACAGATGCCGGCGAGTTCTACAAGCGGATGCCGCTGATGAATCGGAATAAACTCTGCGCCAAATCCGAGCCCTACAACCGCAAGGCGAATTTTTCGTCCACCGTTTGCCACGTTGACTGACATCCAAAAATCTCCTCAATTCGAGTGTCGTTGCTTTTCCGGTCATCGATTCTGCTGCGTGCGACAACAGTTGCATTGTCGCGGCACGAACTGCTTTTCAAGTGACCATGCGTTGCGAGGCCCACCGTGCGAAAGGGCAGTCAGGGGGAAGGCCGGTGGAGTTGATCAAACTCAAACGACTCGAGCGTCGAGGAAAGGTTGGATTCCCCAGCTATCGTTTGTTTTTCTGGTTCCAGCGGCTGAAAAGATTGGCTGGCATCCGACCGGCGCACGATCAACGCCCGCCCCTGCGCGCCAACCGCCTCGACGGCTACGCCCGCCTCAATTGGGCCGCTCTCGCTGACGGCATCCAGTTGCTCGCCGTCAAAGTCAACGCTGCCCCACGGCAACAGTGCGATGACCGTGTGGCCGCTGCGGCCAACCAGATCGCGCGTGTGCTGCCGGCCAGAGGCGTCGGGCAGCATCTCGGCGGCGATTGGAGGGGGCGGCAACACGCGACGCCCCAGAGGAGTTTCTGGAAACCAGCGAAACGCCAGCGACAGTACCACAGGCACAGCCACCACCGCCACGGCCAACACCGCCATCCCAGCGGTTGGTCCCTGCTCTAGAAACGCCGTTGCAATTGCTGCCACGATCGCTGTGACGCTCAGGAATCCGAGGATGCCCCCTGAGGGCACGAACACCTCCAGCACCATCACGCACAGTCCCACCACCAGCAGCACGAGTACCCAGAGCAATGCATTCATTCGCCGCCGACTCCGTGTCCCAATCGTTCCTACACAAGCTGGTTCCACTTTTACCCGGTGCGTGTTTCCACATCGGGTCATGTTGTCATGCCATCATCTGGTCGTCTGGTCATCCGATGATGGCGGCAGCACGGCCTTCACGAGCACGTGGCTGCCTCGCACGTCCACCACTCGCACCGCCGTGTCAGGCTCGATGAGGTTGCCATCACTGGTGACATCGTGCAACCGGCCAGAAATTCTGGCCTTCCCAGCAGGCGCCAACCGCGTGGCGGTGGTGCCCTCCAGGCCCAGAAGCTCGTCCAGATGCTCGGCGTCGAGCGACTCATCTTGGGGGGGCGGGGCTAGCAAAACAGTGCGCAGCATCGGTGCTGATGGCAACCAGCGACGCACCAGCACGCCTAGGATCGCCACACCAATCGCCGCGCCCAGAATGCCCAGCAACGACCACTGCAGTTGACGGATCTGATAATCGTTTGACGGTAGCACAAACGATTGGCTGGCCAGCACGAGCGATGCAATCACCAAGAGCCCGCCGCCCAATCCCAGCACGCCCATGCCTGGCAGCACGAAGATCTCGGCGGCCAGGCAGAAGAGCCCTGCCAAAAAGAGCATCACCTCCAACCAGCCGCTGGTGCCGTGCAGGTACTGGCTCCAGAAATAGACGATGAATGCCACCATCGCCACGAAGCCTCCCAGACCGACGCCGGGCGTGTGCAATTCGATGTAGAGGCCAGCGCCGCCGATCAAGAGCAGCAACCATGCCACTCCGGGGCTGGCCAATGCGTCGAGCAGCCGATCGGCCCAACCTGGCTCCGACAGGGCCACATCGCCTGTAAGGCCGTAGACTCGCGCCAGCCCACCGAAGCTATCGATCACGTGTGTGGCTAGTCCGAGCGACTCCGCCGACCGTCCGGTCAACTGGATCGGCCCAATGCCAACCTGCCCGCCCAACTGCCAACTCTCCCGATCCAGTCGCAGGAGCATTTCTTCGTCAGAAAAATAGTCCACGCGGCCGCTGGCCGCTTGCGTGGCACGGCGCACAACGAGGCCCGGATGCACCATCGCCACCGGCAACGACCACGAACGGCTCCGCTTTTTCGCAACTCCCTCCCGCCACGCCACAGCCAAGGCATCGGCTTGCCGAGTGGTAATCGTGGCCGCCCCTTCTCCGCCCAGCACAGCATCTGGTGCCATCACAAGCTCATCGCACGCCATCGCGACAAGCGATGCGTCGCCCCGTGCCTCTCGGGGCACGTAGGCCACAGTGCGCACCCTCGCTGGATCGAGTGAAGCCAGCCACGTCGCCAACACAAGGCTTTGCTCGGGTGCCCCGCCCGGACTGTCCAGACGCAGGCAAACAAAATTGGCTCCCTCCGCAATCGCCTCGTCGATGCGACTGCGGGTGCGAGCCACCGCATCGCTTGTGAGTGGGCCTGCGAGCACCACCTGCACCGCTTTCCAGCCGCCCTCCAGCGATGGATCCGCCTGGAGGCTCTGCTCGTCAACGCCCAAGCCTCGCGCCAGTTCGGCTGGCGTTCGGGCCACGATCCGCACAATTCCCAACTCGCGGCCAAGTCGACCGCTCAATGCCAGTGGCATGGGCCCGAGTGGCTCCACGGCCAAGACAGCCACGGCACTCCGCAGCGCGTCCAGATTTTTGGCTTCGATACACTGCTCTCCGTCGTCTGTCGACACCCGCACAACTTTTGCCGCCGGATCCAGTAGGGCCAGGGCCAACGCCGGCGGCACCGTCTTGCGGCGGGCTGCGATCTGCATGTACGCAGCCCGCAGCGCGTCATCCACAGCCCTCGCGTCGGCATTGGCTGGGCCGAGCACCGCATCGGCAGCCATCACAATCTCCTCACAGGCAATGGCCACGAGCACCGCGTGCCCTTTGGCGCCATGTGGTAGGAACGCCACGGTCTTGATCCCAGCCAGTCTGCCGTCGGTGAGAAATCTCGCCAGTTCCAACGACCGGCCAAAGTCGCTGGTGACGCCACCTTCCTCTTCGCTGGTATCAAACTGCAAGACCAGCACTCCCCGCTCCTGAGGCCGGCTCCGCAGCCGCTCGAGTTGCCGCAGGATCGCCGCCTCGACCTGCGTGTCGCGCGTGCCTGTGATTGGCAAACGCAGTGGGATCGAGATCACCTCGGGAGCCACTTGCTCTTCTGCGTGCGTCTGCCTGTTCGGCGTGCCGCTGAGCAGGCCGCCTCCGATACCACTCAAAGCCAGACAGGCCATCCAAAGAGGCATCCAGATGGCGGTCATGTTTGGGTGACAACTACGCATGGCTGGCCTCAGGACACACAAAGGAATCCTCTTATAATAGCCTGCGGTATTCGAATGTCTCGCACGCCGTGCGATCTGGGGCCGAATTGCTGGCCGCAACCCTCCCACCCAAGGGTCAAAGTTCAGCTATCATGCCGCTCATGAATACCATTCCAACTGCCTCGCCCCATGCGGCCCCCATTGCTTCGCCCATCATCGCCGAACTGATTGCCTTGGTCGGATCCAAGTCGCTCAAGCGAGGCACGTTCCGTCTGGCCTCTGGTCGCGAAGCCAGCTTTTATTTGGATGCCAAACAAGTGGTGCTCGACGCCCACGGTTCGATGCTCATCGGCCAAGCGATTCTGCAGCGACTGCAATCGCTCGGGCAGATGCCCGATGCCGTCGGCGGCCTGTCGATCGGGGCCGATCCAGTCACCAGCGCCGTGGTCACCATGGCCGGCGTGCAGGGGATTGCCATGAAGGGTTTTCTCGTGCGCAAAGAGCCCAAAGAGCACGGCACAAAGCGATTTATCGAGGGGCCCGTAGAGCCTGGCCAGCGCGTCGTGATCGTTGAAGATGTGATCACCACGGGTGGATCATCGCTGCTGGCCATCGACAGAGCCCAAGAGTTTGGGCTCATTGTGGAGCGCGTGATTACGGTCATTGACCGGCTGGCAGGCGGGCAGGAAATCCTAGCGGCTCGAGGTATTCCGCTGGAGTCACTGGTAACGATTCGAGATTTGGGCATCCAGCCCGACGACTCCTGAGTGACACCCTCTCGAGCCAAAAAGCGGTATCGACCGCATCGGTCCACTCGCGATAGAAAAATTTGCCCGACACTCCCCCGCGAGCGTAAACTTGACTGCGGCAACGGGCCGTCTGGCTTTGCACGGCCAACTGAGTCCCTGCCACATTCCTACCGAGTCGCTACCGAGGAGACATCGCATGCTGTCACCGTCGCGGTGCCTTCTATTGCTCTACGCCGTGCTCCCATCCCTCCTGCTCGCGGCAGTTTCGCCCGCGTGCGCCGGCATCTCAACGGATACAGTCGCCTCGGAAAAGCCTCTGGAAAAGGAACTGCTTCAGGCTGATGAGCCCACAGCCGAGTCGCTGGCTGCGCTCATCGCCAATTTGGGCGATAGCGATTATCACAAGCGAGAAGCGGCCGCAGCGGCGATCAAGTCTATTGGGCCGACCGCCTTGGATGCGCTCTTGGCAGCGGCTGAAATAAGCGATGACCTCGAAGTGTCTATGCGGTCCCGGTCGCTGGTCAATGCGATTCCGCTGCATATGCCACATGACTCGGCCGAAGTGGCAAAGCTCCTCGACACGTTCAAGCGGCAGGATTTTGCCGAACGCGTGCAGGTGATGCATCGCCTGTTGAGGATCGATAACAACGCAGGCATCGAGCCACTGGCCCGCCTCGTACGGCTGGAGCGTTCCACCAGCGGGTCGCGCGTGGCCAGCGCACTCTTGGCCCGAGAATGGTCCCCCAACGATCCTTTCTGGGATTCCATGCGCGTCCCGATCCTGGCAGGCCTCGGTGGCAGCACGCGTCCAACGGCAGTGTTTCTGCGGTCGCTGGTCGCCTTTGCAGAGGCCAATGCGTCGTTGGCCGAGGGTCGTCAGCAAACACCGCCCGAGAGGGCAGTGGCCCTCACAAAACAGGCCGAGAGTCTGGCAGCGTCAACGGCCGCGTTTGAGATTCTCTGCCGAGGAGCTGCCGATGAGCCGCCAGCCGGCGAGCAAGACGTGGCCAGTGACTCAGGTGCCAGCGTCGTGACGAAGGAAACGATTCGCATCTTCGCACGTTGCCGGATGGATATGCTGCTGGCTGCTGGCCGACGCGACGAGGCTGTTGCCATGGCCGGTGCAGCCCTCGAGGCCTGCTGCTCTGCTGATCGCCCGAGTGACACAGCCGTGGCTGAAACAGTCGCCATGCTCGTCTGGGGTGTCGATCACGGTATGCCAGAAATTGTCGACCGGTTGGCCCTGCACACTGAATTCCTCAACAGCCACTTACTGGTTGGCTACGCCGCCGCGTTTGCTGAGCAAACCCGTCACGACAAACCCAAGGCCGAAAAACTTGCTGACGAGGCCTTTGCCCAGACCGAAGCAACTTTTGCCGACCGCCTGCAGGCGGCGTTCTTGCTGGCCAAATGGGGCTGCACCGAATGGGCCACGCGAGCGTATGGCTCGTTGATCGACAATCCAAAAACGCCGGCGGTAGATTTTGCGAAAACGGCGATTCTGTATTCGGAATTCCTGCACGACCAAGCCCGCGACGACGAAGCGACGAAGTGTCTCCAGAAATTGATCGACGGTCGCGGCGATGAGAAAGAGAATGAAGGGCCTCAAGATCGGATGCTCCAACAGCTCGGCCGCGACCCCAGATCGATCCGCTCGCGGATGCACTTTTTCGATGCGTGCGACGCAGAGGCCCGCCAAGACGCAGCCGCCTGCCGAAGCGCCGTCGGACGGTCACTGGATGCGTATGACAAAGACGTGGATGCGTTAATCGCGCTCTACAAACTGCCCGACAACACGCCCCAGCAGCGAGCCGATGCTGTCCTGCGGATCAAGAAGGCACTGGTGCAGATCGATTCGGAAATCGAGGCCCTTCCCGACGACACCAACGGCTACAACGAATATGCGTGGCTGGTTGCCAACACCGAGGGGGACATTGAAAAAGCCACCCGCTATTCAAAGCTCTCGCTCATCATGTCGTTCGATAACTCTAGCTATCTCGACACGTTGGCCCACTGTCGCTTGGCCGCCGGCGACCACGCAGGGGCCATCCGCTGGCAATCGCTGGCCCGGCGGCAGGAACCGCACAACCGCACGATCCAACGGAATCTGGAACGATTTCGCCAGCTTGCCAAGTAGGCCTGATGCACACGCACTCTATCGCCCTGCCCGACACTCGCTTGGCCGTTCACACCTCCGGGGTCGGCCCGCCGGTGCTCTTGCTGCATGGATTTCCGCTGGACCATTCGATGTGGGATGGACAGAATCCGCTGGCCGATGCGGTGCGGTTGATCGTTCCCGATCAACGGGGCTTTGGGGCAAGCGGAGGCGACGGGCCTGCCAGCATCGCCCAGATGGCCGACGATGCTGTGGCACTGCTCGACTGTCTGCACATCCACGAACCGGCCATCATCTGCGGTCTCTCCATGGGAGGCTATGTTGCGCAGCATATCGCCGCACGGCATCCCTCGCGGGTGCGATCGCTGATTCTGGTTGACACCAAACTGGAGGCCGACACCCCCCAGGCCCGCGTCCTGCGCCGCTCGCTGGCAGCACAGGTTCTACGGCTCGGCCCGGAAGTCGTGGCCAAAGCGATGATCCCGAATCTCCTGTCGCAGTCGGCCGAAGCCCTTGCCAATCCGCAACGACTGGCTCTGGAGGCGGCGTTGCACCGCATGATCATGGCCGCGGCTGTGCCGACGATTGTGGCTGGGCTGGAAGCCCTCGGTGACCGACCCGATATGACAGAGGCAATGGCCCACGTGGCTGTGCCGACGCTGCTTGTCGTGGGCGATGACGATTCAATCACTCCACCGGAGTGCTTGGCCCGCGCAGCACAGATCATCCCCGGCTCAAGGCTGCTGATCGTGCCTCACTGCGGACACATGGTGCCGATGGAAGCAGCCCACGTATTTAACGCGGCGTTTCTGGATTTTCTGGGCGTGGCGTGCCACTCGGCCTAGCGTCCTGTCCACCCGGTCGATTTTGATGAGGACGCCCCTGTCCACCCGGTCGAAACGGCGGAGGATCTGGTCGCGGTGGTCCACCCGGTCCACTTGGGCCACTTGATCCACCTGGGCCATCGTATCGCGGCGGGCTGCGGCGCGGCTTCCGATCCCGATCCCACTCGCGAGGTGGCTGTCCATTGGCCCGTGCGTAGTGGTCCAGCCATTCAAGTCGCTCCTCACGGTCCAGATCGATCACAGTCTTGCGTTCGGCAGGATCACGAGACTCGACCCAATGGTGCCAGAGCCTTGCCGCCGAAAGCAGTGGCTCTGGCTGCAAGCGATCCGTGGGCCAGTCGCCAATGGCACTGGCCAGAGCAATCATGTCTCTGCGTCTAGTAAGCGAGAGCTTTTGAAATGCATCGACCGCATCAGCAAGCGATTGACGATCTGCATCGGAAAGCGAAGCAACCGCCTCGCGGCGTTGAGTCAACACTTCAACAGTCGTCTTGGAACCAAATGGCTGCGACTGGAACGCCGCTCTTGCGGCGTCGAGTTGACGGTAGCCACTGGCATTGTTCTCGCTCGGACGGCCGTCTGGCCTGTCATCAGGCCTGTTGTGGGGAGCAAATGGAAAACGTCGAGGGGGCGGGTAGTGGCCCTTGGCTACGTCTTCTAAAAACTGGATCGACCCAGCCTCCTTGAGCAGATCGAAATGCTGGGCCAGCGGCAGATACTCTAGAGATCGCGTGTCGGATTCGGGCATGGTCGCACGGCCAGCCACCACGCCCAACACAAGCCCTCCGGTCACGATGGCGACCGACACAATCCAATTCAATGGCCACCACTTCAAAACTGATCGCGACGCACGCGGTTCTTTTTTCACTCTGGCGGCGACCATATCGATCGTGGTTGAGGTGATGCTTGGCAGTCCCGCCGAACGCGGCAACGCATCCAGCAAATCCCATACGCCCGCAAGCGCATCGGCCGGTTCTCCGGCTGGTGCAGAATCTGCTCTTGAGGCCGCAGGCCGCGTCATATTTCGGTCTCCTGCTGGTAGCCCTCGAGCAATGTGCGGAGTTGGTCGCGAGCGCGAAAGAGGAGTGACTTCACCGCGGGCACCGAAAGCTCCATGGCCGTCGCGATCTCTTCGTACGAACACTGTTCAAACTTCGCAAGCAACACGGCCATGCGTTGCTTCTCGTTGAGTTGAGCGATTGCCTGCTGCACCACCGTTTGCAGTTCGCTGCGATCGGCCTGTCTGGCCGGCCGCTGGCCGCTGGCCGCAACAGCCAACTGATCCAAGCCGATTGTGCTGCTCGATGCCGACACGCTTGCAGGCACGCCGTGCTCGCGTCGGCGGTAGGCCCGCTGCCGCAGATCGCTGGCCACGTTATTGGCAATCGTGTGGATCCAGGTCGAAAATTTCGCTGTGGGTTGATAGCCAACTCTGGCCCGATACACCCGCAGAAAAACCTCCTGCGCAAGATCCTCGGCGGTGGAGTAATCGCCCGTGTGATGCAGGAAGAGCGTCACGAGCCGATTCTGCCAGAGAGACAGCAGTTCCTCGAAGGCCCCGGCATCGCCGGATTGCACGCGAAGCATGAGGTCCGCCGACGGATCGACCGGAGCGGAATCGGCGAACGTCGCCATGGCATCGGTTTCCGATAGAAGCACACAGGACAAGTGGAGCGGAGGAGGATCGAACTCCCAACCTCGGCATTGCGAACGCCGCGCTCTCCCAGTTGAGCTACCGCCCCGACAAAGGAACCGCCGCCATCATCAGGAGCGCCTGTGCGCGCCCACGCGCGATCTCCCGCCGAAACAGCGATGGTATGGCACCCGCGTGGGCCTGTCCAGTCTGCCGGAAAAAGGACCCCTTTTTTCAAATCGACTGGCTACACTACACACATGATCGTCCCCCCGATTGTTGTCCGCGGTGCGCGCGAGCACAACCTCCGCAATGTCACAGTTGGCCTGCCGCGAGGCAGGCTCGTCTGCCTGTCGGGCGTGAGCGGCTCGGGGAAATCGAGCCTCGCATTCGACACCCTCTACGCCGAAGGCCAGCGACGCTACGTCGAGAGTTTGTCGACATTTGCCCGCCAGTTCCTCGGCCAATTGCCGAGGCCAGATGTGGACAGCGTGACGGGCCTCTCGCCGTCGATTGCGATCGCGCAGAAGTCGGCAGGCCACAATCCACGGTCCACCGTCGCCACCATGACGGAGATCCACGATTTTCTGCGAGTGCTCTTTGCGAGGGTTGGTCAGGCCCATTGTCCGCAGTGCGATTGCAAACTCGAGGCTCAGCCTCGCGACGCGATCGTGGAGCGGATCATCGCGGCGAGGACGGATGAGAAGGTGATTGTGCTGGCGCCGCTGGTGCGGGAAGCCAAAGGCGAGCACCGGGATTTATTCACCGATCTGGTGCGGCAGGGATTCACGCGGGCCCGCGTTGACGGGCAGGTGGTGCGAGTGGAAAACCCGCCGCCACTGGAAAAACTCCTCAAGCATTCGATCGATGTCGTGGTCGACAGGCTCGTGCCAAACGAAGCCAGCCGCAGCCGACTGGCCGAGGCAGTGGATCTGGCACTTCGCACCGGTGGCGGACAGGTGATCGTGGCCCGCGAGCCAATCGAAGCGTCGTCCGACGATCTGATTCTCTCCAGCCGCTATGCCTGCGTGCGGTGCGGCCTCAGCTTTGCAACGCCGGAACCGCAACTCTTCAGTTTCAATAGCCCGCAAGGAGCCTGCCCAACGTGCGATGGGCTGGGAGACATCTACGGCATCGATCCGGCCAAACTCATCACTGCGCCAGAGCGGTCGTTGAAAAAGGGAGCGATGGGAGTCTTGGGGAGCTTCCGCGATATGCCTCGCTGGATGCGGCGGCTCTTCATCGGCGTGGCGGCGCACGCTGAGGCCAAACGTAATCTCCCCACCGGCACACTCCTCGACACGCCGTGGCAGGATCTCACAACGCTCCAGAAAAACATTTGGCTCAATGGCACCGGCCTCGAAGAAATAAAAATCTCGTGGAATCGTGGACGGGCCGAGCGAGGGGCTCGCACCAAGTTTGAGGGGCTCTTGGCGATGCTCGCCAGCCGCTGGCGGAATGCCAAAAGCAGCATCCTGCGGCGGCAGATGGAAAAGCTGATGTGCATTACGCCCTGCCACGATTGCCATGGGGCAAGGCTCTCGGCTCAAGCCCGCGCGGTGCGAATCACCACGCGTTCAAAGACCGCACCATCCCCTCGCGCACGTCGCAAGCCACAGGCCACGAAGCAGGCCGGCGGGCTTCTGGATGCGCGGAGCCATCGAGAACTCTCGCTTGACGCACTGTGCGCGTTGCCGATCAGTCACGCCCGCGAGTTTCTGTCTGACCTCGTGCTGGATGCAACGCAATCGCTCATTGCCGTCGAACTCATGAAAGAGATTCGCTCGCGTCTGGGATTTTTGGACCAGGTGGGCCTGGGCTATCTGTCGCTTGAGCGGAAGGCACCCACGCTCTCTGGCGGCGAAAGCCAGCGGATTCGCTTGGCGGCCCAAATCGGTTCGGGGCTGTCGGGTGTTCTGTACGTGCTGGATGAGCCGTCGATCGGGCTGCATGCCCGCGACAACATCAAGCTGCTTGGGGCGCTTGAGGCCCTGCGGGACAAGGGCAACACGGTGGTTGTAGTCGAGCACGACGAGGAGACAATCCGGGCAGCCGATTGGGTCATCGACTTTGGTCCCGGTCCGGGAAAGCGCGGTGGCGAGGTGGTGGCCGCCGGCACACCGGATGATATTGCAGCGGCACAGCGGAGCATCACAGGCGCGTTTCTCTCAGGCCGCGATGCGATTGTAGTGCCCGAGAAACGCCGTGAACCGGTCGCAAAAAAGCGTGGGTCCACTGCGGGCTATCTCAGGCTCAAGGGGGTGCGGCACAACAACTTGCAGGGAATCGATGTCGAGATTCCGCTGGGTCTGCTGGTCTGTGTGACGGGCGTGTCTGGGAGCGGCAAGAGTTCGCTGGTGGGCGACGTTCTCGAGCCAGAATTGCGGCGGCGACTCGGCAGCGAGATCGCGCAGCCCGGCGCGTTCGATTCCATGGCTGGCGCCGACCAACTCGATAAAGTCATCGTCATCGATCAGTCGCCGATTGGGCGTACGCCCCGCAGCAATCCAGCTACCTACGTCAAAGTCTGGGACGACATCCGCGCGCTGTTCACGATGCTGCCGGAGTCGAAGAAGCGGGGCTGGAAGGCGGGGCGGTTTAGCTTCAACGTGGCTGGCGGTCGCTGCGAGGCTTGCGAGGGCAATGGCTCCACGCGACTGGACATGGATTTTCTGGCCGATGTGTGGGTGACGTGCGAAGTCTGTGGAGGTGCCAGGTTTGCCAAAGACACGCTGGAGGTGCGAGGGAAGTGGAAGAACGTTGCAGAACTCCTGAACATGGAAGTCGGCGAGGCTAGGGAACTCTTTGCCGATGCGCCCGACATCGCTCGCAAGTTGGAAACGCTTTGCGATGTGGGCCTCGATTATCTGCATCTGGGGCAACCGTCGCCGACGCTTTCTGGCGGGGAAGCGCAGCGAGTGAAGCTCTCTCGCGAGTTGGCCAAGCGATCCACCGGCCGTACGCTCTACATTCTGGATGAACCCACAACGGGCCTCCACATGGCCGACGTCCGGCAGTTGCTTACAGTGCTTGAGCGACTCGTGGATGCGGGCAACACGGTCCTCGTGGTGGAACACAATCTGGATGTCGTGAAACGCGCCGATTGGGTGATCGACCTAGGGCCAGAGGGCGGCGGTGGCGGCGGTCTGATCGTCGCCGAGGGCACGCCCGAGCAGATTGCTCGCGTGAAGTCATCGCACACAGGCAAGGCGATCAAGCCCGTGCTGGCCGCGGCAAAAGCCCGCATGCTGTCGCTGGCCACCACCAAAGCGGCCGCTGGCAAGCCATCGCGGCGCATGCGAGTGACCGATCCCGCTCTCTTGGAACAGGCTGCGCTTGAGAAAATCGGCGCCGCCTCACGGGATCCAGGCCCGCCAAGCATCGTGGTCCGCGGCGCGGCCCAACACAATTTAAAGCGAGTCGACGCCGACATCCCTCGCGGGGCAATGACGGTCTGTTGTGGCCCGAGTGGCTCCGGCAAAACATCACTGGCGTTCGACACGCTCTACGCCGAAGGGCAGCGGCGGTATGTCGAGAGCCTGAGTCCCTACGCACGACAGTTTGTGGGCCAGGTGCCGAAACCGATCTTCGAGCGGATTGAAGGCCTCTCGCCGGCAGTGGCTATCGAGCAGCGGGCCACGGGGAGCACGCCGCGATCCACCGTCGGCACGCTCACGGAGATGTACGACTATTTCCGAGTGCTCGCCGCCCGGATCGGCACGATGCACTGCCCCGACTGCCACATCGCCGTCGGCACGCAGAGCGTCGACCAAACGGTCGACCGCGTCTTGGAACATCCCACAGGCACGCGGCTCTTGCTCTTGGCGCCGGTAGAACTCCGCGTGGGGCAGTCAGCAGAAGCATTCTTTGCGGGTTTGCTGGCGGCAGGTTATGTACGGGTGCGAATCGACGGCCGCACACAACGCATCGATGAACTGGGAACCGGTGCTAAGAGCGCCGAGGCAACACCCTTGCTCGACCGCAAGCGAAAGAGCCGGATTGAAATCGTGATCGACCGCATCCAAGTCGATCCTGCCGACCGCAGCCGACTGGCACAGAGCGTGGAGGCGGCGTTTGTCGCGGGAAGTGGCACGATGCTCGTGGCCCACTCGCTGAACGGCCCAGACGGCAAGCCCGTGGACGAGCCACAATGGCCCATCGAGATCTACAGTCGACTCTTGGCCTGCCCACAGTGTGGGCGCGGCTTTAAGCCGCTGGAGCCGAGGCAGTTTTCGTTTAATAGTCCGATGGGCTGGTGTCTGAGTTGCGATGGCCTCGGCACGCGAACGGGCGTGGAACACAAGTCGCTGGTGCGCGACCCGTCGCTCTCGCTCTCCCAGGGTGCCTTGGATCTATGGCCCACCTTGGATGCTCCCATCGGCCGGGCGATGCTCGAATCGCTGGCCGTTGCCGCGAGGTTGCCGCTGGACGTGCCGCTGGCGGATCTTTCGGGCCTCCAACAGCGGGTGCTCTTTGAGGGCACCGGTGCGCAGTGGATCGATGTCAAGCGGCCCCGAGGCTGGCCGGGCAGCGGCCCGTGGTTTGCGTTTCAATTCAAAGGCCACGAGGCCGCCTGCGAGGAAGCTGCGAGGTTGGTCACCGGCCTGCGGAGTCGAGTTGATGCTGTCATGGGCGATGTGCCGTGCAGCGAGTGCGGAGGGAGCAGGCTGGCCGATGTCGCCAGCGCCGTCACGCTCTGGGGCCGGGCGATTGAAGTGTGGTGCCGGATGCCGCTGGGCCGATTGCAGCAGCAGTTGGAATCGATCGCCATCTCCGACACCGAGCAGAAAATCGCCGGCGACTTGCTTCGCGAATTGCGATCAAGAGTGGCGTTTCTGGTGGACATTGGCCTGGAGTATCTCGACATGGCCCGGCCGGCGGGCAGCCTGTCTGGAGGTGAACTGCAACGCATTCGCCTGGCGGCTCAGGTTGGCAGCGGCTTGACAGGCGTGCTCTATGTGTTGGATGAGCCCACGATCGGCCTGCACCCTCGCGACACACACAAGCTCATCAGGGCTCTTGGAAAACTCCGCGATCTCGGCAACACGCTTGTGGTGGTCGAACACGATCGCGATGTGGTGCAAAGCGCCGACTACGCCCTCGACTTTGGCCCCGGCAGTGGCCGTGAAGGAGGCAGGATTGTGGCCCATGCCACGCCCGCAAAGCTCAAAACGATTCCGCAGAGCGTGACGGGTCCCTACTTGGGTTCCAAACGAGCCTGTGATGCGGTGCTGGCTGGTCGCTTGAAAAACGGCCACCGGGAGCCGACCGGCTGGCTGGAAGTGCGAGGCATCCGCCATCGCACGCTCAAGGGAATCAACGTGCGTTTTCCGCTGGGTGTGATGACGGCCGTCACAGGACCCAGCGGCAGTGGAAAAACTTCTCTGGTATTGGAAGTGCTCTGGCGGTCGCTTGCCCGTCGCCTGCACGCGGCCCGCGAGCAGCCAGGTGCGCACGATTCGGTGAAGGGCCTCGAGCAGATCGACAAGGTGATTCTGGTGGATCAGGAAGCCATCGGCTCCACGCCGGGCTCCACGCCCGCAACCTACACCGGCGTGTTCGATCACATCCGCACGCTGTTTGCGAAGCTGCCCGAGTCGCGCACTCGCGGATTCACGCCCCGCACATTCAGCTTTAACGTGCCGGGCGGGCGGTGTGAATTGTGCGAGGGGCTGGGGCAACGCCGCGTGGAGATGCACTTTTTGCCAGACGTGTGGGTGGAGTGCGAGGGCTGCCGGGGCAGCCGGTATTCCTCGGAAACGCTGCACGCCAAATGGCACGGCAAGTCGATTGCGGATGTCTTAGAAATGAGCATTGTGGATGCCGCGAGGCTCTTTGAAACGGTGCCGCAGATCGCACGCATTCTGGGCACGCTGGTGGATGTGGGCCTGGGGTATGTCACGCTGGGCCAGCCGGCGCCGCAGCTCTCCGGCGGCGAAGCGCAGCGGGTGAAGCTTTCGAGAGAACTGGCCAAGCCCGGCACAGGCCGCACGCTCTACATTCTGGACGAGCCAACCACAGGCCTCCACTTTTCAGACATTGAAAAGCTGTTGCACGTTGTGGAGAGGCTCGTTGAATCGGGCAACACGGTGCTCGTCATCGAACACAACCTGGAAGTGATCTCCGCAGCCGATTGGGTGATCGACATGGGCCCGGAGGCGGGCGATGGTGGTGGCAAAATCGTGGTGGCAGGCCCGCCGGAAGACATTGCCATCCACGCGCAGTTCTGGAAGCAACAGAAGAACCCCGCTGCCGATTGCTTGCGGAGCCACACCGGCGAAGCTCTCAGCGGTTTTCATCAAGTGAATTAGGAAGCCACCTCGCTGCATTCTCCAGCCACGCCTACCACCGAGCCTCATTCTCTAGCCACGCCTACCACCGAGCCTCAAGGCCCGTCGTCACGCCGTGCAGCAGCACGCTGCCGTTGGTGTT